>JBJOPP010000171.1:0-11063 GCA_046050685.1 Bacteroidota bacterium | reverse complement strand
CATAACTATATCCCACCTTATAATTTCCTGTTTGAAATCCAATGAGCGCAGAGAATGAGTCTCTGTTCGGATGTTGGTATTGATTCGATTTAACAGGAAGTCCGCGGTACCAAATACCTAACACAACGGGATTCAATTCGGTATAAACACCAATATCTAATTGGTCGAATTTACCTTGTGCCTGATAGTTGAAAGCAAGCACCATGTCCTTTCCAACCTTCGAATAATAATTCGACTTTATCTTTTTTCTTAATCCACCGTGAACGGAAAGACGCGTTGGAATAATCTCTGTGGTTGCGTTGTAAATGGCTTCATTCGGTTTGTTCATGTGATACACTGAAACGCCCATCCAAGCTTTCGCTGAGTAAAGTAAAGCTCCAGCAGAAGCATCGAAGTATTTCGAAGGTCCGTATGAAATGGCTTCATAACTCGGATCTCCATCGCGAATCATTTGATCGTAAAAAACCAAATTTCCAAAATCGAGTGTCTTACTCACAAAACCCAATTGCAAAGCAGGGCGGAAAAACACTCCGCGTTTCACCTTGACTTCATAAGCATATTGCAATTGCATGGAAGACGTCTTCAGACTGCCGGTTCCCAACTTATCACTTCCAACAATAATTCCGAATCCGCTATTAATGGACGACGCGTAATGATCGTATGCAAAACGATATGACTTGAATCCGCCTGGAATTAACGACCATTGATTGCGATACAACGAGCTTAATCTACTTTGTGCTGAAGCGCCTGCAAAGGCCGGATTCAACAGCGTAGGTGCTGAATAAAACTGAGTGTATTGTTGGTCTTGCGCAACGGCATTCATTTCTAGTATGATCACTAGCGCGAAGAAAATAGACTTCAATGTTAATGTATTTTTCATCGTGCTAAAAGTGTTAAGTCTCCTGTCATGATTTTACTAGTGCCATTCGAAAACGTAACCGATGCCTTCCAGGCATAGACATCTTCCTTGCTCAATACTCCTCGATAATAACCGTCCCATCCGCGATGGATATCGTTTGTCTCGAAAATTTGCTCTCCCCATTTGTTAAAGATTTGAAGTTCGTAGAGAACAACTCCCTTGTGAAGTGGGCAGAATATATCATTGGTGTATCCGTAAGGATCGTAATAGCCATCGCTTGGGCCGCTTGAATTAGGCGTGAAGGCATTCGGATATTCCAAATAACCATCGCCGTAGGCAGAGACAACGTCTTGAAGAATTAAGGTATCTGGACAATTGAATTCGTTGTTCGCAATCAACTGAATGCTGAATACGCCTTCAATATCATAAAAGTGTTTGGGGCTCACTTCATTACTTACAAAACCGTCACCAAATGACCATTGGAATACCGTAGCATTGTCGCTCGCGTTCTGACAAAGAATGGGTTGATCGGGAATAACTACCTGATGTGGAGTTACAGTGAAGGAAGCCACAGCATTCGCGTGTGCAATGAATAAGTTTGAAAGTTCCAATGTATCATTCGTGCCATCGAAACCATGAACCACCAACGTAGCGCCGAAAACACCGGCTTGATAAAACGTGTAAACAGGGCTGTCTGAAGTGGTATATCCGCCATCGCTGAAGAACCATTCGTAGCTATCTGCGTATTGCGAAAGATTGTTCAACGTTACCGTTAAAGGAACACATCCTTCAGCATTTCCTTCAAACAAAGCAACAGGAGCTGGAGGAATAATGACAATGCTCTGCGATGTGGTATCGGTGCATAAGCCTTCGTTCACAATTAATTCAATGTTGTAAGTTCCCCAGGTTGGAAATGCGTGATCACCCGGATTCGGAACATAGTATTCGCTTCCATCTTCCAATGACCAGTGATAGCCAAGACTGAAACCAATGGCGTTCTCTTGCAAATTCACCACATTGTTCGGCCATGTTTGAACCAATGGCGTTGCTGTAAATGCAGCAGTTGGATAAGGATGCACAACGACCCATAAATTAGTTGTCACTTCACAACCATAAATATTCGTCGCAGTCAAAGTCACAACAAACGTGGTATCTACAGGGTAAGGATTGTAGAACGTTCCTTGCTCATTAAAGTTCGTGCTCGTGTCTCCGTTTCCTAAATTCCAGAAATAAGAAGTTGCACCAGTACTTTGATTGTCGAAGACAACTTCAACAGGATTACATCCAGATACAATGACATCGGCATCGGCAACCACTTGCGGAAGAACGGTTACTTGATCGGTCCAAACATCTGTGCATCCATTCGGAGCCTGAACCGTTAATGTAATTTGATAGGTTTGAGATTGATCCGACAGATTGAAATACGTGTGCGTGTGTTGCGCCGCTGAAGTTGTTGAATTCAATGCATCTCCGTACTCCCATGAATAAGAGTTCGCACCTTGCGATGCGTTCGTCAAATCTACATTCAACGGATAGCAACCATAAACAGTGTCAATGGATGCAATCGCATTCGGAGAATACAAGACAGTCAACGGATGAGTAACGGTATCGGTGCATCCGAATACACTTGAACTTACTAAGGAAACCGTGTAATTCAAATCTTGAAGTCCATTGTTGGAATACAAATGATAAGGGTTGAAGGCATTCGAATAAAATCCGTCACCGAATGACCATTCGGCTGAAGTTCCAATGGTAGAAGTATTGTTGAACTGGGCTTGAACGCTGGCACACGCTGCACCTGTCCAAGTGAAGCTTGCTGTAACCGCAGGATAAACAGTTATTTGAACAGTATCGATGCTCGAACATGTACTCACTTGAATCGCTTGTAAAACAGCCGTATATGTTACTGGCTGCGCGGTATTATTCACATAAAGGAAATCATGCGAAGTAGCATTCGTTGTACTTGTCTGTCCGTTTCCATAATTCCAATTGTAGCTTAATGCGTATTGCGAATTATTCTCGAAGGTCACATTCAAAGGAGAGCACCCGCTGAATTGTTGTGTTGAAACATTCGCAATGGCCTGGGGATAAACCGTAACATTGAATGAAATACTGTCGGCACATCCAAAGGCATTTTCAGAATAACACGTTACTGTGAACTGCTGCGGAGAAAGCGTGTTATTGACATACGTATGCGTTGGAGAAGTGTTGATGGAAGTTGTTCCATCGCCGAAATTCCAGATGTACGAAGACCCTCCGGGCATATAAGGTGTTTGCAATGTGAAAGGTGAACAACCTTCAACCACAGGCATGGACCATTGTAGATCAAGTGAAGGACTAACTTGAACTGCAACGCTTGCACTGTCTGAACATCCTTGCGGTGAAGTCACCGTTAGTTCAGTTTCAAACGTGTTCAACACACCGTTGATGTTGAAATATGTGTGAGAAACATTTGCGGTATTTGCTGTTAGTCCATCTCCGAAATTCCATTCAAACTGATTTCCATTTAGCGAAGTATTTTGAAAATCAACTTGAAGTGGGGCGCAGCCTGCGGTTTCAGAATAAGTGAAAGCCGCATTCACTTCCGGATAAACATGAACGAAATAAGTCTCTGCATCGGTGCAACCGTAAATGGAAGTACCAACTAAATGAACCGTGTAATTCGCTGTTGTGTTGGAAAGATTTTCATACGTATAAGAAGGCGTTGATGCATTTGAAACATCGCCGTTCCCGAAGCTCCATGCGTAATTCGAAACACCTGGAAAAAACGGCGCTTCAAATGTGAAAGGTGAACAACCAGAAACAACAGGATTGAACAATGGGAAAATCAAAGGAGGGTAAATCAAGACATCGTTGCTAACGGTATCGGCGCATCCGCCAATGGATGATGCAATCAAACTTACATTCCATGTATTCGGAACGCCTGTGGCGTTCGTATACAAATGCGATCCATTGAACCCCGTTGAACTACTACCATCGCCATAATTCCAAACATACGTCGTCGCATTTGTAGAAGTATTCGCAAACCCAATCGTTATCGGCGCACATCCATCATCGTCGGTTTGCGAAAATGATGCATGCGGTTGCGGATAAACCGTTACCGGAAACGAGACGCTGTCGAAGCAACCGAATGCCGATTCACCGACAAGCGATACCGTGAAATTTTGAGTCGCATTCGTCAAGTTATTGTACGTATGAACCGGTGAAATAAGTGATGAAGTAAATCCATCACCGAAGTTCCACGAAAACCCTTGAATACCTCCAATGGCAGGCATTTGAGCGCTGTATGGAGAGCATCCTTCCAACGACGTAAATGGAAGTTGAATATCCAAAATTGGATATATCGGAAGCGCCAATGTCGCTGTGTCTAAACATCCCCCACTCGAGTATGCCACCAACGTCACATCATACCACCACAAGAACCCACTGTTGTTGTTATAGGCATGATTCGGATCTTCCACAATCGATGTTGTGCCGTCACCAAAATTCCATGAATAAGAAGAAGCGCCCAACGATAAATTGTTAAACTCTACCGGTGCAGTAGAACAGCCCAATTCATTGTTTGCAATTTCGAAATTCGCAACGGACCCACCCAAAACGGTTACTACACTGCTGAATGTATTTGTACAACCAAATTCATTGATGGCGGTGAGCACTACATTGTAAGGCAAATTGTAAATCGTGTTGTTTCCAAACACATGCGTTTCGTTCGTGTTGGTGGAAAGAGGACCGTCGTTGAAATTCCAAGAGAAAGACGTTGCTCCTTGAGAAGCGTTGGTAAACGCGACTTCCAGCGGTTGACACCCTGAAACAACATCTTGCGTGAACGAAGCCGTCGGATTCGGATGTACCGTAATATTCCCTTGTGTATTCGCTGAACAATAAGGTGTACTAATGTTTAATGTAATTGGAAAAGTTCCTTCCGCAGTGTACACATGCGTCGGTGTCAATTGACTCGATGTGCCTCCATCGCCAAACGTCCATTGAGCACTTGTAATCGGATTCCCAGGAGCAGTAACAGATGTGTTTGTAAAGATTGCGTTGGCTCCAACACATGGACTTGTTACCGTAAATGAAGGGACAGGAGTCGCGTAGACATGCAAGACTTCCGTATCTGTTTTGGTGCAACCGTTTGCACCAGTCACTAAAACCGAAACCGTATAATTTCCAGGAACATTTATCGAAAGCGTATCTGGCGTTTGTCCCGTAAATGTTCCAAATGTGCCTAAATTCCAATTGAATAATATTCCTGAATTAGAAACAACGTTTAACGCAGTAGTTAACGAATCACATGCCTGAGCTGGTGATGCCGTAATACTCGCAGTTGGACTCGGTAGAACAGTCACCGAAACGGAAGCTGTATCTGCACAAGCACTTCCCAAACCGGCGTAGTAGACTCTATTTCTAACGACAAAAGTACCGGCTGTGTTGAACGTGAAATTCACATTTCCACTTCCTAAATTCTGCCAGTTGTTGTTGTTGCCGAAGTTCCATTGATAAGATTGATTCGGTCCAGAAGACCCTTGATAAAACGTCACCTGTCCGCCTGAACAAATGGTATCTGTTGAAGCCGAAATACTCGCTACTGGAGGCGCTACAACATGAACAGTGATCGATTGTTGAACAACGCCACAATAACTACTATCAGACAATGTCACGGTATAATCTCCTAATCCTGGAAATGAAATCGTTTGCGGAAGGCTTGGTGGCCAAGGCATCCAAGCGGTTACTGAATCCACTCCTTGTCCCCAATAATCTCCGAAATTCCAACGCTCTTGACGTTGAAACGTATTTCCTTGATTCAAACAATTTCGAATGGTGGTATTTGTGAAAGTAAAAGTCGTATCGGGAAAACATTGCGTAATTGCTGAAGCACTTACCTGTGCCTGATCGAGTGTCCAAACATTCACAGGATTGAACGTGGCTACAGATGGATTGCCTTGAAGCACGTTACAATAATTGGAAGCAGTCAACGAAACAGTAGTCTCGCAATTTATTGCGCTAGAACTCGTGTACAAATGACTCACGACTTCATTCCAATTGGAAGCACCAAACTGAATAAGCGGAGAGCCGTCTCCGAAGTTCCAAGTGAATTGTGTTGTTTCAGAAACGTTCGTTGATGAGTTTACGAATTCAACCGATGCTGGCGCGCACACTTGCGTAGTTGCATTTCCTGGAACCTGAATGGAAGCGTTGGTCGGTTGTTCCATAACAACAACTCCAGTAATTGAACATCCTGTTCCCCCTTCAGTAATATTCACAACGAAGGTATCCACTGCAGCTGCATAAGTATGCTGAAGAACAGTCGGACTAGACCAAGTCACACCGGTTGTTGCAATAGAACCATCTCCCCAATCAATGGTATAGTCGTCCCACGTTCCTGAAGGCTGAAGATTCAACAAAAAATTTCCGCCTGAACATCCGTACCAATAAGGCGTAGTTACTATGTTTCCGTCGTAATCGTAGACACTCGGACATTGGGCGCTAACAGTGAGTAGCGATGAAAGAAAAAATAAAACAAGTAACGCTCTTCTCATGTGTGTATCCTACGAACTGAATTAAAAAAGGTTTACACAAAGAGAGAAGTTTTTTCAACAAGAAATAGACAAGCCCAGCGAAGTTTTCGACAACTAACCTTCGGTAAGTTTAAGAGTCTGCGCCATCTCCGCTACTGCAGGACAAACAAGGGTATTGCGAAAAGTCAGATTCATGATTTGAGTCATGTTTTTGCGATCGGTATGCGGGTATTCACGACATGCCTTCGGACGAAAATCGTAGATGCTGCACTTGTTGTCTTCTAAATCCAAAAACGCACATGGGCTTGAGTTCAATACCCAATCGCGTTCTTCATCTAAATGCAAATACTTGTCGGTGAACTCTGCAACGCGCATTCCCACATGCTTCGAAATACGCTCGATATCTACATCGCGAAAAATAGGACTCGTCGTCCTGCAACAATTTCCGCATGTTAAACAATCGGTCTTTGCAAATACCTGCTTGTGCAGCGAATGAAAAACATCATCGAGTTTTTTCTTTTTCGCCAAACGATTGAAGAGCTTTTTATTCTCTTTCACATTCCTTCTCGCGTCTTCTAAAAATCGTTTTTGCTTATCATTCATGTGGATCAGAAAATGCAGGGTTTTGTAAAAAAGAGGTGTCGGTTAAACATTTCAAAAACGAAATCAAATCCGACTTCGACTGCGCGCTCAACTGCAATCCGCCCACCGTAAATTTCATAAAGGGATCAATGGTTGCACTCGGGGTTCCGCCGCTGTTGTAGTGATCTATCACTTGTTCCAATGTCGTGAATCTTCCGTCGTGCATATACGGTCCAGACAATTCCACGTTGCGCAATGTCGGTGTTTTGAATTTACCGTTGTCGTAAATACTTCCAGTCACTGCGCCTCTTCCCAAATCGGTAAACGATGCATCTAGGCCGTTGTTGTGAAACAAGTAATCGCTCATTTGCATGCTACCAAATCCATGGCAATGGAAACAATCTGCACCGAAACTTCCGCCAGGAACTTGATCGGGACTTCCACCTTCGGTAAGAAATAAATTGAAGCCGTTTAACTCTTCTGGAGTGAATTGATATTGCCCAATGCGTTGCTTATCGAACTTCGAATTCGAAGAAATCATGGTTCTTAAAAAAGATGCAATGGCTTTTACAATTTTTTCCTTTGTGACTTCAGTTGATCCATACGCCTTGTAAAAAAGAGCATCGTACAAAGGGTCTGCATCTATTTGTTCAACCGCATGAGACCAATCTTCAGCCATTTCAATGGGGTTTTCAACGGGCTCATAAATTTGCTCTTCGAGCGTAACTGCTCTTCCATCCCAAAAATAAGTCGACGACCAACCCATGTTCACCAAAGGCATGGCTTGACGCGTGCCCACTTCACCATTGATTCCAATTGAATATTGACGAGGGTCTGAAAATCCATGTTCAGGCAAATGACACGTCCCGCAAGACATTGCGTCGTTGCCACTCAATTTCTTTTCCCAAAATAAATAACGTCCCAAATTCACACCTTCCACCGTTAGCGGATTGTCTGCGGGAATATCCATAGGAGGAAAAAAAGGAGGAATAACGAGATTATACGGGGTGGCCATTGGACCTTCAGGCGCTTCGTGCTTGCATGTCCACAAGAGACTTGCCAATGCAATAAGAAAAAAGAAAGTGAAACGCCTTGCCGTCATACTTCAAAAATACGCGAGAAAGAACAAACAAATTTATTTCATTCGCTAATCTTGATCAGCAGACAAGTATTTCTCGTTTTGAACAAAATTCCAATCGGTCAAGGTCTTCAAAAAAGCAACCAACGCTACCTCTTCTTCCTTCGATAAATTCATTGGCTGTATGCGTGCATCTTTCGTTGAACGCGTCCCTCCCCCGCTGTTGTAGAACGATACCACTTCTTCCAACGAACTCATGGAACCGTTATGCATGTAGGGCGCTGTTAACTCGATATTCCGCAAAGTGGGTGTCTTGAATTTACCGCGGTCAGTTGCCAAATATGTTTTTCGCTCCAAACCAATATCGGAATCTTCCAGCCCTAAACTGTAAAATTGATAGTCGGTAAAAAACGGAAGTGCATGACAACTGCTGCATTGCGTGCGTTCAGAAAAAAACAACTCCATTCCCTTGCGCTCCACATCTGAATAATCGTTCGACTTCAAAAAATAATAACGGTCGAATTTTGAATCGCCACTGATCAACGCTCGCTGAAAACAAGCCAAAGCACGCGTAATCACGAATGCATCCAACTCCCTTCCATAGGCCGCTTTGCTCAATGCTGAATAATTTTCTCTCGACTTCAATCGATCAATAACATCTTGCATGTTCAATTCGAATTCATGTTTTTCGTGAATGGGCCCCAAGGCTTGCAACTCCAACGTAGGCACTCCGCCTTCACTCATGAAATACGGCGACCAAGCGAGGTTCGCCAAAGTGGGTGCGTTGCGAGCGAATTCATTTTCATGGAAGGAAGAAACCGTTCTTCCATCTGTAAATGCAGCAGGTAAGCGATGACAAGATGCACACGACTGATCTTCGTTCTTCGACAACTTCACTTCATAAAATAATTTCTTTCCCAATTCAAATCGAAGACGCGTGGGTTCATTTCCTTCTGGGAATTGTATAGGCGGAAAATAATGCGGCTGTTTGAATGAAATGGGCTTGTCCTGTATCCCCTCTTCGGCACAGCCTGAAAGGATTCCAACTAACAAAAATAAGAAAACGACTATTCTCATTGAAGATGAAACGCTGAAACAAAATTGTTCGTGATGCGCTCTGCTAATGGAAAATTCGAAGTCGTGTGCGTAAGATTGTCAACAGACAAATCAATCGGATCAACGGGTCTGTTGAACACACTGTCTATGGCAACTTCAATGTTGAAGGTGCGGGCATCGCCTTCCGCCAAACTAACATTTCCGGTATTGAAATTCAAGACACGATAAAGAGGATCATCACCCATATGAAAAGCATATGATTCTATTAGCGGTGCATTCGGCGCCCCTGTTAACTCATACCTTCCTTCCACCTTCACAAAAATATATCCTGTGTTCCAGTACCAAAACATGCCGTTGGAACCTTGAACGCTCAAAGGATTTGAATTGGCATATTGCGAAGGATCGACATTCTTATTCAGATTAACAGGAACACCTACACCGAAAGAAAGCGACGAAAAGGATTGCGGTGATACATTCAATGAAAGAGTTTTCGGTTCAAGAAGCGTAAATAAAAAAGCTTGTTTCAACAAGGTTGAATCGGTGCCGTTGTGGGCATAAATATTCGACAAATAAAACTGAACATTCTCCACGCGCAATTGCTGCCCAAATGAATTGGTGTAAACCGAATCAATCGAAAGTGGTTGTCCGTTGTAGGTTGGAATAAATTTCAAATGAACCTTGGTCTCTGGCGTTGCTGGATTGTCTTCGCCACAGGCCATGAAGAATGCACTCAGTAGAACGACGAAGAAATAATTATTCACAATTTTCATTTTCATTGCTACATGGATTTACTTTCACTTCACGAATTAAAGATAACATTCAATTCGAATATTTGACTTTCTATTGATGGAAAAAGAGCCCTTTCTCGTATTAAAAAGTTCGGCAGGTAGTGGGAAGACCTATGCCCTGGTAAGACACTTCCTTTTTTTAAGTTTAAAAAGTGATGAAGCGTACGCCTACAGTCACATTTTGGCGATAACCTTTACGAACGCTGCCGCTTCCGAAATGAAAGAAAGGGTCATGGAGCGTTTGCATGAATTCACCTTTCCAAAAGCATTGGAAGGGAAGAACGAATTGTTCAACGACATTCGAAAAGAGCTCGATGTTTCGCCCATGATTCTGCAAGAGCGCGCGAGAAAAACGTTGTCGCACATGCTTCACAATTACTCGCGCTTAAGCATAAGCACTATCGACAGCTTTACGCATCGAATAGTGCGCGCCTTCGCGAAAGACTTGCAGATCCATCCGGACTTCTCCATTGAAATGGATACCGATAAGTTTCTTGAACAGTGTGTAGATGCTTGTTTAGATGAAGTCGGACAAGACGCGGAACTTACTACCTATCTCGAAAATTATGTATTAAGTAATTTCGAAGAGGAAGAAGATTGGAATGTTCGAAAAGGCATGATAAGCATTTCGAAACAATTGGTAAAAGAAGACGCTCGCAATATTCTGCAGCTTTTCGAAAATCTACACATCAGCGATTACGAAAAAATAAAAAAGGCTTATCAAGCAAGACTGAATGAACTCACGGAAGAGCTCTTTGATCGCATAGACAACGTTTTTGATCAAATCGAAACGAGCAATCTTTCGAACAAGGATTTTTTCAATGGTGGAAGTGGAACACTTACTTTCTTAAAAAAAATTCGAAAGGGTGTTTTCGAAACGCCCGGTGCATACTTCCACAAAGTGCTTGAAAAAGGTTGGGGAAAACCCAAGCAAACGCAAGTAGAAGCTTTGAACCCGCTGCTCATTGAAACAGGGAATTTTGTTCTTGCCTGGTTGGAAGGAAACAACAAGCACGAATTCAATCGTATCAATAAAATACTTCCGCGCATATTCACAACCGGATTATTAAGCAAGCTGAACGAAGTCAGTAAACGAATTAAATCGGAAGATAACCTGTTGCTCATTTCAGACTTCCACGCCATTGTATCGGCTGTAGTTCAGGAAAGCACAGCGCCTTTCATAT
>JBJOPP010000170.1:0-8224 GCA_046050685.1 Bacteroidota bacterium | reverse complement strand
AGGACAGAACGGCTCAGGAAAATCGACCTTGATTCAAATCATTTCAGGATATCTATCTGCCTCTGAAGGCTTGATAAATTATGAAGGAATTGTTTCAGATGAATTGTGGAAACACATCTCTCTTTGCTCTCCGGCTATGGGGCTTTATGAAGATTATACCTTGGAAGAGCATCTTCAATTTACGCACGGATTGAAGCCGTTTTCAAACGCAATACAATTGGGAGATATACCCGAAATTCTTCAACTTGAGAAACATGCTCACAAACCGTTGAAATATTTTTCAAGTGGAATGAAACAACGCGTGAAATTAGGAACCGCTTTATTGTCCGATGTTTCTTGTGTTTTTCTGGATGAGCCTTGCGCACATCTTGATCGTGAGGCAGAACTTTGGTTTTCGCAGTTCGTCCTTTCCAACAAAAATCAAAAAACAATTATAGTAGCCTCGAATGCCTCTGATGCAGAGTTGGTCGGGTGTTCAGACGTTTGGACGTTGAGTTAGTTTTTCGGTTTATGTCCAGACTTTAACAAGTCGTTCACTGTTTTTACTGGATGAAATACACGTGATGGAATTTCAACAAAAACAGAATTCCAACCCCACATACTTCCATTCCAAAGCCCCGGTAGTTCAATTACATTGGTACGGGTGCCCAACATCAATTTCTCGCTAACAAGCGCTGCTGTTGGATTTCGGAAATTTTCAAGTTGATATTTTACTCCGTTATGATCTAAAAAGTGACAAACCAAATCAACCGGATTGAAGTGTGTTGAATGTTCGAATACAGCGATTTGTTCCGCATCATCTTTATTGATTTGCGCTTTTTCTATTATCTGCTTGGATTCGATTCCGAATTCATCTTTCACCCAAAACGGACCTCCACCAGGTTCCCCCGTATTTTCAACCATTCCACAAACCCGAAGAGGTCGGTTCAGAAACTCAAAAGATGAAATTGTTTTTGGAGTGCCTTTAAACCACTTATCAATGAACGATTGCGCCATTTCTTCGCCTTGTAACTCTTGCGTTTCAAGAGCACGAAGGATAGTGTTGCGTTCATGAACAAGATCAATGAGTAATCCACCCATTAACTTTCGATAAGTCGATACATCGGCGTGATGTGACGCTTCAGTAATGTTATCAATGTTTTGAATGAAGACGCATTGACCGTTTCGTTCCTGCAGATTTTTAAGAAGTGCACCATGTCCGGCAGGACGCAGAAATACTTCACCGTTTTCGTTTAGTGCAGGAAGGTTGTTTTTATCGAGTGCAGGAATGTGCGTTTCAGGATCTTGCGAACTGAACGAAATATTTTGAATGGCGTGCGTTTCGCTATCAAAAAAATCGGAAAGAATTTTTTCTATGCGGACTTTATGTTCAGCAGGTATGGTGAAATGTATTTCATGCTTTCCGTTATTCTCCATGTAATTAGCGCTCTCTACGCAGTGTTCTGCGAAGGCAGTGCGCTCTTCTTCCATGTATTTGTGGAAAGGGACAGCACCTTTCGGAAGACTGGTATAGCCTAGTTTTTCCGGTTGAAACAGTAAATCCAATACACGCTTGTAACGATCTATTCCTGTTGAAGTGTCGTAGCTCGATCCTTCTTTTTCAAATTCAGAAGTGAGTGATTGAAAGAATGGGAAATCGCGCAGGTGAAGGAAGAAAAATTCAGCTTCGTCGTTGGGATTAAGAAGATCAACACCGCTTAGTGGAGCGAACATTCTCGTAGCAGCACCCGAGGCTGGAACGAACTTCTCAATGATGAGCTTGCCTTGCTTTTCTTCGAAATTTCGAATGTATTCAATGAAGGCAGATCCGTCTAATTGAATTATTCCATCGCCAAGTGAGCAATGACGAACCAACTTTGCAGGTTGATTGGATTGCAATAGGCTTAATGCTAGTTCAATTTTATTTTTCATATTGAAAAGAATGAACCAACAAACTTAAATAAAAAGAAATGATTTTTTTCCGAATAAATCTAAAGTGACGATTGCATGTTTTCAATGCGCGAAAGGGTAACTGTAGATATTTCGGAGAAAGTGACTTGAGCAATTGACAATTCTCCTATGCGCGCGCAACGCTCAATTTTCATGAAGGCCTCTGCGAGATTATCCTCGCGCAGCATGCTAAAAGCGCTTCTTGCGCGAGAAGCATAGGTTGCAACACCCAAAGAATCTTGAGCGCTGAAACTTGAATTTATTTCGATTAGACAATTGGGAATGTTGTGAAAGATTTCGTTGAGAACAACCCCCATCATTTCTACATTTCCATTTAATAAACGGAGTAAATAATTTTTATCAAATGATTTTGAAGGGAGAATCGACGGCTTCATTTAATTTTTTCCTTGTTATACGCATTCAGTCAAGCAAAGGTTTCAAGAAGCCCCGAATTAAATTTCTATCTTTGCCTGAGTTATGGAAAACAGCACAGTATTGGTAACAGGTGGCCTCGGTTATATTGGCTCGCACACTGTAGTGGAATTGATTGCAGCGGGATATACGCCTGTAATTGTAGACAATTTGGCGAATTCAAGTTTAAAGAGGTTGACCAGTTTGGAAGAGTTAACGGGCAAGTCAATTTCATTTGAAGAAGTAGACTGCACCAACGAAGAAGAAATGCGTCGTGTATTTTCAACATATAAAATAAATTCTGTTATTCATTTTGCCGCATTCAAATCGGTGGAAGAATCTCAAAAAATGCCAGAGGCCTACATGCACAACAATGTGGGTTCAACAAAAGTGTTGTTGCAATTGATGGAAGAGTTTTCGGTTGAGAGATTTGTTTTTTCAAGCTCTTGCACGGTTTACGGCACGCCGGAAATAAATCCTGTTAGTGAACAAACACCTCGATTACCGGCGGCTTCCGTTTACGGACAAACAAAGCAAGACTGCGAAGATTTAATTTTTGAAGCTTCGAAGAGTGTTCCTTTTCAGTCTGTAGTGTTGCGCTATTTTAATCCGGTTGGAGCTCATCCGTCTGCGAAGATTGGAGAGTCTACTAACGATGCTCCTACTAATTTAATTCCCCTTGTTTGCGAAGTGGCAACAGGAAAGCGAGCTAAACTATTTGTGTTTGGTGAAGATTACGACACGCCAGACGGATCTTGTATTCGTGATTACATTCATGTGGTGGACTTAGCCAAGGCGCATGTTTTGGCGCTTAACCTTTCACGCGAAACGAAGTTGGAAATTTTCAATTTAGGTGTTGGAAAAGGATATAGCGTGAAGGAAGTGGTTGATCGTTTTCAGAAAATCAACGGAGTTTCATTAAATGTTGAAGTAACCGGAAGAAGATCAGGCGATGTCCCTGCAATTTGGGCAGTTCCAGACTATGCTGAAGCGAAGATGGGTTGGAAGTGTCAGTTGACCATTGACGATGCGCTTGCTCACGCCTGGAATTGGACGAAAACTCAGGTTAAATAAACCATTCTCCGCAAAGAATAACCAGGTTACAGATCATACCAAGTACGAAACCCGCATACACTTGTTGATGCGTGTGCGCGTTTAGTCGAAGTCTTGAAAACCCCGTTAGAGCTGCCATTATTAGGCACCCAATAATAATAATAGAAACATCTGCACGGTGAAGAATGCTGAGGCTAATCAGTGAGCCGAAGACACCACCTTGTCCTAGCATGTGAACGCTTATCTTCCAGAAGAAATTGATTCCCAAAGAAAGCAGCAGCGAAACAATTACAGACAGAATAAATGAGAATACTTCGGTTGGAAGCGCAGGGCCGTAATACCGCAGCAATGCATATGAGAGGAGATAGTAAAGAATAACAAGTAAATACGGCGCCCAGCGTTCTTTTCGATCATGTAAATCAATGGAAGAAACCATTTTGAATTTGATCATTATTAAAATGCTCGCTGCAGGAGCAACGATGTTTATTCCGAGCAAAAGAAATACGAAATAATCCGCTTCAGCCGGCGCAATGTAATAGGGGTCAATCCAACGCACCAAAAGATAAATCACCATGGGCATCCCAAGTGGATGAAATATGAGTGAAAGAAATTTTGAAAACTGAATTATAAATTTTTCTCTCATTACATTTCCTTTCTTAATCGAGCCACAGGAATACCAAGCTGTTCGCGGTATTTAGCAACGGTTCTTCGAGCAATATTGTATCCTTTAGCGTTGAGCAATTTACCCAATTTTTCATCGGTTAACGGCTTCTTTTTTTCTTCAGCTGAAATGGCATCTTTAAGAATTTGTTTCACTTCACGAGAGCTCACTTCCTCTCCCTCGTCTGTTGAAAGGCTTTCCGCGAAGAAATATTTCAATAAGTAGGTGCCGTAAGGTGTTTGAATATACTTGCTGTTTGCCATTCGGCTAATGGTAGAAATATCCATGCTCACGCGGTCTGCGATGTCTTTTAGAATCATGGGCTTCAACTTCGTTTCATCGCCTGAAAGGAAGAATTCGCGCTGCATGGTAAGTATTGCTTCCATGCAAATCATGAGTGTTTGGTTTCGCTGTTGTATGGCATCAATGAACCACTTCGCACTTTCAATTTTTTGTTTTACGAATTGAAGGGCTTCTTTGGCCTTTTGGTCTTTTGTTTTGAGTTTGGCGTAATGATCGAGCATTCCTTTGTACTCTCGACTAATCTTGAGTTCTGGTGCGTTTCTCGAATTTAATTGAAGGCGCAACTCGTCGTTTTCAACCACCAACATAAAGTCTGGTGTAACATGTTGAACCGTACGCGAAGATTCTTGCATACTGTTTCCAGGCTTAGGATTCAGATGCAAAATAAGTTCGATTGAAGGCTTTAATTCTTCGTCAGAAATCCCAAGTTTTTTAGAAATTTTATCGTAGTGTTTTTTAGTAAACTCATCGAAATATTTCTGAATAACAGTCTTGGCCAATTCAACAACTGGTGAATTTATTTCTTGACGTTTGAGTTGAATAAACAAGCACTCTCGTAAATCTCTGGCGCCAACTCCTGCGGGATCAAGTTCCTGAATTTCCTTTAATACCTCTTCTAGCTCAGGTACGGAAGTAGAAATGTTTTGTGAAAAAGAAAGGTCATTCGCTACAGCTTGTAATTCTCGTCTTAAGTAGCCGTTATCATCCAAGTTTCCAATAATGTATTCAGCAAGTAGAAGTTGTTCTTCGTCCAAATCGCGAAGCCCAATTTGTGCATAGAGTAAATCGTGAAAAGTCTTACCCGCTCCGATGGGAATATCGCGGTCTTCCTGATCTGCGGAATTATTGTTTACGCTAAGTTTGTAGTCGGGAACATCGTCGTCGGAGAGATATTCTGAGAAGTCGAAATCAACTTCTTGATTATCGTTTTCCTCCTCGTTACTATCCTCATCACGCTCGCTTTCTTCTCTTTCCTCTTCGCCCTCTTCCAAAGCGGGGTTACTCTCCATCTCTTCTTTTATGCGCTGTTCAAGCTCCATGGTAGGAATCTGCAACATTTTCATCAACTGAATTTGTTGAGGAGAAAGTCGTTGTTGTAATTTAAGTTGAAGCCCTTGTTTTAGCATAACCCGTCAAAATTAGTAGGAATGCGCCTTAAATTTGAAAAAAACGAAATCCGATTTAAATGATGCGTTATACATTGTTGGTTATACTTTTTTCTGGAGTGTTGTTTAGCACGCTGTCAAGTTGCAGAGAGAACGGTCCTGAATGTATATCAGCCCCTGATTGCAAAGGCGATTCAGCGATTCGGTTTGCTGTTATTGGCGATTGGGGTTGGTGGGGACAAGCCGACCAAATGAAGGTGTCCGCTGCACTAGAACTTGTTGGTTCAAAATGCCCGTTTGATTTTATTATTAGTGCAGGAGATAATTTTTACGATGCAGGAGTAGATTCTGTTGGGGATGTTCTTTGGGATATGTCTTATGAGTATGTTTATACCGGTGCTCATTTGCAATGCCCGTGGTATGCGGTTTTGGGTAATCACGACTATCGTGGCGCTCCATCGGCTGAAATTGCTTATTCACAGACAAGTAATCGTTGGAAAATGCCTGCGAAGTATTTCAAGGAAAAATTCGTTTTTGGTAATGATGAATCCTTGGATTTGTTTTTTATGGATTCAAATCCCTATCAAAAGGATTTACTGTCAGCCGGAAGTTCATACCCTGAGCTCAATGGACAGGACACCGTTTCCCAGAATGGGTGGATTGAAACCAGTCTCAGGAACTCTGTAGCTGACTGGAAATTAGTAGTTGGCCATCATCCGCTTTACACGTGTGGGGTTCGAAAAAATCAGCCGCAGTACATGCGAAAATTCGAGGGGCTATTCAATGAAACCCACGTAGACGCCTACTTCTGCGGGCATGAACACGATTTACAGGTTCACAAACCAACCGGCTCTGTGACGTATTTTGTTTCGGGCGGCGGCGGTAATAAGCGGGCCATTCAAACTCCCTTTGAATTTACTCACTTTGCTCAATCTTCGTTGGGATTTATGGTAGTTGAAATCATGAACGGCAGAATGACGGTCACGACCTACAATGAAAATGCGCAAGTTTTACATGTAGAAAGCATTGTTCATTAGCTGTTTATAAATTATATTTGCTAATGAGCAAAGTCATTTGAGCAACCCTATTCGGTTTTCATGCGTCTTTTGCTTATACCTTAATAAAAGCTGTTTATTGTGAAAAAGTATATTTTCTTCTTAAGCCTGATTTTTGCTGTTTTAGTCAATACGAATTTGTATGGTCAGGGAACAAATTGTTTGGGGGCAACACCTCTTTGTTCGGGTGCGCCAACTACTTTTCCTGCAGTAATTGGAGGAACCGTGCCTGCGGGAAATAACTACGGTTGTTTGGGTAGTCAGCCGAACCCTTCTTGGTTTACGCTAACGATTGGAACAGCTGGAACTGTGTCAATAAATCAAACCGGTCCTTGCGATCAGGATTATGCTGTATGGGGACCTTTCAATACCTTGTCTGCAGCTTGCACAGGTCTGACGGCTGCTCCAATTAGTTGTAGTTTCTCAACTGCAGCAAACAATGCTTTTACATTAACAGGAACCCCTGGGCAAATATTCATTATGTTGTTCACAAATTTCGGGGGTTGCTCAGGTAATGTAAGTATTACTGAAGCAGCCGGTGGCGGAAGCCTTTCATGCGTTCCGGTTTGTGGAGTTACAGCTTCTAACCTTGGTCCTTATTGTTCAGGAACAACAATTACGCTCAATGCAACAGCCGCAAACGGTGCAACAGCATACACCTGGACAGGACCAAACAACTTCACAGCAACAGGTCAGAACGTTACTATACCAAACTGCACAGCGGCAATGGCTGGCGTTTATACGGTTACTGCAACTGGGGCAGCAACTTGTACAGGATCTACAACTGTTGTTGTAAATCCAACACCTACAATGAACCCAACTGTTACCAGCCCTGTTTGTATCGGAAGTCCAATTACACTCTGTTCAGGAGCGCCCGTAGGGGCTTTGGTAGCGTGGACAGGTCCTGCATATGCTTCCTTGAATCCCTGTCCAACCATTGCAAGTGCCACAGCTGCTAGCGGCGGTAACTATACCGTAACTGTGCTTCTGAACGGTTGTCAAGCTCAGCAAATAATACCTGTTGTGGTTAATCCAGCGCCAACCATTACACCTGTTTCTCCGATAACATTGTGTTCCGGAGCAACAGTGCCAGCGCAAACGTTCACGGGAACACCTGCTGCAGCCACATTTACCTGGACAAACAATCAGACAAGTATAGGTTTGGCGGCTTCAGGAAATGGCGGATTGCCATCCTTTGTTGCGACAAACAATGGTGCTACGGCAGTAACGGCGACTATTTCTGTTGTACCACATTTAGGTACTTGCAATGGAACGGCGAGCAACTTCAACATTATAGTTAATCCATCTCCAACAATTACCACGCCTGCGTCCAATGTTTTTTGTGAAGGAGCAACAGTTCCACCAATAACTTGGACCACAAGCAGTCCAACAGGAACTGTAACATGGACGAACAACAATACCGCCACAGGTATGGGCGCTTCGGGAACAGGAACTATTCCAACCTTCACTGCTAGTCAGGTTACAACACAAACGATTTCAACTATAACCGCTACCCCTTCGCAGGGCGCTTGCGTGGGAACGCCAGTTACCTTTAACTTAACAGTGAATAACGCACCGAGCGCAACAATCACTGATATAGGGCCCATTTGCTCGAATGTAGGATTCCAAACGCTGGTTGCCGCTACTCCGGGAGGAGTATGGTCGGGACCAGGAATAATAAATACTTCTAGTGGATTGTTTAATCC
>JBJOPP010000169.1:0-2684 GCA_046050685.1 Bacteroidota bacterium | reverse complement strand
ATTGAACCAAGCAAAGGTTTGGTTCGATTTATTACCGAACACCCTAAATCGAAATTGGCGGTTGCGACAACGAACCATTTCCCGAATGTCTACATACGTTTCAATAAGAAATTTAAGCAGGCTCAAAACAAGATGGACGAGACAGTGAACCTGCCAGATTTTATTTCGGTGAAGGGAATTAAGGCTATTGGAAATCGTCTTTCAACCTATCCAATCCTTTCGGTTGATCTACTTGAACCAGATGCAGAACGTGAACAAGAAGCCAACGAGGCTATTTTAGCAACTCGTCCGCAGACAACCACAGCCTTAAATGAGGACGGAACTGAAGCGATTCAACCTTCTTTATTTTAGATTTAACCGAATCGCGTCAAAGAGTTGAAAATCAAAGTTTAAAGTAGATTGAGTTAAATAAAATAATAAACTAAATATGAACGCACCGCACATCCACCTTTTAATCAACCATTTGCCAATAATTGGGCTAATTATCGGAATTTTGGTGGTTATTTTCGGTCTTTTTAGCAAAAAACAGGTAGTTTCCTCTGTTGGATTGTGGATTACAATGATTGCAGGGATCTCAAGTTATCCAACGATGTATTCTGGAGGAGCTTCAGAACATTACTTAGAAGAAAATGAAGGGAAATATTGCGTGAGCGAAGATCTCGTTCATGAGCACGAAGAATCCGCAGAATTGGCTTTTTGGCCGTGTATAGCAACCGGAGTTTTAGCGGGTTTAGCGCTAATTGGTAACAGAAAAGGACACAAACACACCAAAAAAGCGGAAATTTTGGTCGTTTTTATCGGAATTATAGCAATTATCCTTATTGGTAAGGCTGGATTAACCGGTGGTCAAATTCGTCATCCAGAGATTTCAAGTTGTTGTTCAGCTGAAGGATCGGGAGAATCTTGTAAAGGTACGTTAGGACATCAAGGATGTTCAGGCACAAATGGTCACGAAGGCTGTACATATATGAATTCAGAAAAGTGCACTGCGAATTGCATGCCTGGATGTAAACATGACGGAACGGATGCTTGTTGTAAAGGCGATACAACGGTTCAAGAAAAGTCTTGTTGTAAGAAAGATGCAGCTGGCTGCAAGCATGCAGAAGAAGGACATTAATCTGGTTTAGAATTAAAGGGGCGAATGATGATTCGCCCATATTAATAAGATATCTCAAGTTTTTAATGCATTCATAGTCAGTTTATAAACCAGATGATAGACACATAATTTACATTATGTAAAGTAGCTTGTTAAGTCAATATGGAACTATTCATCTTATTGTTTCTCTTGCTAAACCTCTCTTAACCAATCTTACCATTTCTTACCTACTCTTAACGTTTATTAACCAATCTCCCCATTTCTTAACTTCTCTTAAAAAATACGGGCGAATCCTCATTCGCCCCTATATCATTTTACATTTCCCTTAAAAGTGAAATACCCGAACTCGCCATTCGTAAACTTAAATCCCATCACTTTGTGATAAGGACCATAACGATCCTGAAAATGAAAACGGACCGAATATGAATAGATGATTCCTGTTTGTAAAATTCCTCTCGGATACTTATCAATGTAATGCGGATCTCCTGTGTACGGTTGAGCGATTTCTAAACTGTCACTTCCGACTTTAAAATAAAACTCTTTGTAGCAATTCTGCCGTGGCGTGTTTGGCCACAGATATGGATTCTCGGTTACCAACAAGAAATTCTTGGTGTGCTCTCCAGTTATCGTCTTTAACCAAAGCGTATCAGAAAAAACTAACGAATCTTGCTCGTTTTTGGCGATTTTCAGATTAAAATCTTGAGAAAACCCTTGGAAATTGAGGAAAACGATAGAAATAATGGTGAAAATTGATCTCATTTCAAGATCTTTTCAATTACCGAACCACTTTTAGACAATCCGCCCGTCAGACATGGTAATCGTCCTGTCACTTGCCTTCGCAAAATCATTGTCGTGCGTTACCGCAATAATGGTTTGTCCTTTTTCATGTGCCAATTCCTGAAGAATCTCAAACACAACTTGAGTGTTCTTACTATCCAAATTCCCTGTCGGCTCATCGCCCATTATTATCAAAGGATCATTAATGAGCGCTCGAGCAATGGCAATCCGCTGCTGCTGTCCGCCCGATAATTTCGAGGCAGGCTTCAACGCCTGGTCAACCATATCGAGCATCCGCAATTTCTCCATAGCCTTGTATTCAATTTCTTCTTTCGACAGTTTTCCCAACTTCAGGGCTGGAATCATAATATTGTTCAAACAGGTAAAATCGGCCAATAAATAGTGAAATTGGAAGATAAATCCTATTTTTTCATTTCGAATGGCCGCTAAACGGTCTTGGCCATATCCACTCACATTTTCCCCATCAATGAATAATTCGCCTTTGTAATCGGTATCCATGGTTGAAAGAATATAGAGTAAGGTCGATTTTCCACACCCCGACTTTCCAACCAATGTCAAAAACTCTCCTTTCTTCACACCAAATGAAATATCGTTCAGCACTTTGAACTCCACAGGATCGTGAAAGAATTTTTCAATATGTTTTACTTCCAATATCATTTACTTGCGGAATATGCTTACCGGGTCAACCTTTGCCGCTTTGCGCGCAGGGACATAACCCGCTAAAAATGTGATGAAGAATCCAATGAGAATACCCTTTAAAAAAACAAGAGGTTCAAATCCAATAGGGAAG
>JBJOPP010000168.1:0-3397 GCA_046050685.1 Bacteroidota bacterium | reverse complement strand
CACCGCTTCTCCACTATTCGTGTTGGCTATCTTCGGAACAGCTGTTGTGTATTCACGAAAAAAGCGCTGGACTAAGCAGAACTAAGATGAAAAAAAAGAATATCATTCTCCTCGTATTGTTCTTATTGCTCGCAGGGACAGCCGTTTTCCTTTATCCGAAGTTGAGTAAAAAGAGTTCTACTGGCGACAATCCATTCATGCAGTTTTCCATTGAAGACACTGCGGCTGTTGCTAAAATTACCATTCAAGATAGAAATGGAAATGTGGCTTTGTTGGAAAGAAAAAACGGAAGCACCGAATGGACCATCAATAAAAAATTCAATGCACGAAAAGATGTGATTAAACTTCTTCTTGAATGTTTTCATGATATTCGAGTTAGAGGAAATGTTCCTTCGAAAATGCGTGACAACATGATGAGTGTAATGGCATCTTCTGCCAAGGAGGTTAAGATTTACGGAAAAAATAACGAACTCATCAAAACATATTTCGTTGGTCCCAATACACAAGATCACATGGGCACCATTATGCTCCTAGAGACTCCTGAAGACGGACGCAGCGAAGAACCTTACATTACACACATTGAAGGATTCACAGGATTCTTAAACCCTCGATTCTTCATTGATGAAATGGAGTGGCGCAGCACCGATGTTTTTTACTATCCGAATAACGACATTGCAGAGATTGAAGTGCTTCACATGACCGATCCGGGAAGCAGCTTCAAATTATCTTATCTCGGAAATAACTCCTTGAAATTTGAACGCTATTTGAACGGAACGCTTACCCCTTTCGCTCAGCTTGATTCAACCCGAGCTTTCGATTTATTGAAACGTATGCGCAAGGTAAATCTTGAGACCTACAACACCATGTTGAAGCCCACAGCAGCCGATTCTATTAAAAGTATTACTCCAACCTTTGTCCTTCGCGTGAAGAACACTGCGGGTGCAATTACATCGCTTAATTTGTATTTGAAGAAAGCGAAACAGATGACGCCAGATGCAACAGGGCAATTAACTCCCTTCGACCCGGAGTATTTCTGGGCGAAGACAGATGCAAATGAATTGGGGTTGGCGCAGTTCTTTGTGTTCGAACCGCTACTGCAACCTGCAGGATTTTACGGAAGGTAATTTTTATTTCGAAGTGGAAAGCGCATAAAGCGCTATGCCAGCTGCAATAGCTGCGTTCAAACTTTCGGCCTCGCCCATAGCTGGAATGGTAAGACGTTCTTGTGCAGCATGAACAAACTCATTCGACACACCATGGCTTTCGCTTCCAACGACCAAGGCCCATTTTTCAGGAGCGTGAAATTCTTGAATGAGAGTGCCGTTCAAATCAGCTGCTAAAACTGGAATCGTATTCGATTTACAAAACTGGATAATCTCTTGAGCCGAAGTCATTACTATCGAAAGGCGAAGAATACTGCCCATGGTTGCTTGAACAACTTTCGGATTGAAAGGATCAACACAATGCTCATCGAGCAACAACGCATCTATTCCAAACCATTCGCAGGTGCGAATAAGAGTTCCTAAATTTCCTGGATCTGAAATGGAATTGGCAATGCAAAAGGTTTTCCCTTTCAACGCCGTCAAACTCATCAAGGATTGTTTCAAAACAGCAAGATATCCAGGAGCGTTCGTTAGACTTGAAATCTGCTCCATGTCTCTTGCGTGAATCAAAGGCACTTTCATTTCCTCAGCAAATTCCGCGTCGGTCGTGAATACCTTCACCATTGCTCCACTCAACTTCAACGCTTCCTCAACGGCCTTTTTTCCTTCCACAACGAACAATTGCTCCTGCATTCTGAATTTCTTCTGCTGCAGGGAGCGAATTAGTTTGATTTCGTTCTTGGAAATGGACATTAAATTTTATTTCTACAAAGATGCGTTAGATATTTGTACAAATGATGCAAAAGAAGAATTTTCAAAACATGTGGCTCGTTCGAATGCTCGCGTTCGCGATTTTGGCTACTGCCTATTCTTCGTGTACCATTCAAAATAATTTGAACGAGGGAGAGATTTATTTCGAAGATCACAAAGTTGACTTCACGGAAAGCAAAAACGATTTACTCCCGATGAGCAATGTCTCTGCAGACGAATTGCTTTATCTCACGAAATTAAAACCCAATCGGAAAACGCTCATGTTCCGACTGAACATGAGATTAAACACATTCGTTCCTCGAAAATTTTTAGACCGATCTCTTGTGCGCATAGATGCTAGATGCAAGCGTATAAACAAGAAGCGCTTCGATAAAGAAACGAGAAAAAACAAAAAGCATAAGGACCCCAAAACTTGCAACGGCCTGTGGCCTTGGTTAGCTTATACGGTGGGAGAACCACCCGTTTTACTTGACACCGTGCTCATGAACAAGGGGGCTCGTCAAATGCAAATTTATTTGAGAAAGAACGGTTATTTCAACGCTGTTGTTGATGCAGAAAGTGTGGTTAATAAAGAGAATAGTTTTTTCTGGAAAGCCGGAAAAAAGAGCTCCGTTATTTACCATGTAACCCTCAAAGATTTATACACCATTAATAAAGTTGAATGGGCCACAGAAGATGCGAACATTCAAAAGCAAATTCCGAAACTTCAAGAAAAAACACTGCTTAAATCGGGAGAGCGATTTCGTGTTGAAAACCTCGACAACGAGCGCGGGCGTATTTCTCTTTTGTTGAGCAATGAAGGATTTTATGAATTCATTCCAGATTTCATTGTCTATCAATTAGACACCGTTACCTCTCCGAAAGAAGTAAATGTTAAGCTAACTGTCTTAAATCAAAAAGCGATAGACGGTTATGGAAACCTTACAGGAAAAACATTGCCTCATCGTAAATTTTACATCGGGGAAATTTCATTCAACACATCATTCAATCCGTTGAATCCGAATGAGACTCCAACCGATACCATTCAATACAAAGGGCTAGACATATACAGCGTTGGATTGTCGTGCGTGAAACCTGTTATTCTCGACAGGCGCGTGGAAGTAAAAGAGACTCAACTCTACCAACAGCGTTATCTCGACGAGACATATAAACGCTTCACGCAGTTGGGTGTTTTCAAAACGGTGAACATTCAGCTTTCACCGCGCAACGATGCAAAGACTGGACAAGCGTTACTCGATGTTAAAGTGTTGTTGGCACCGAATAAAAAACAAGCATTAAGTTTCGATCCGCGCGTAACCAACCGCTCGGGTAACATGGGTATCTATGGTAACTTAATCTACAAGCATCGCAATGTTTTTCGCGGTGCAGAGTCTTTCGAATTCAAGACGGTTGTCGGAGCGGAGGCTTCTCAAGTATTGGGAGGTGCTTCAGCGAACGAAGGCAATCAAATTGTTCAGCGCACCTTCCAACTGAATACCTTCGAGATTGGACCTGAATTGAATCTAGTTTTACCGCGACTATTC
>JBJOPP010000167.1:0-3812 GCA_046050685.1 Bacteroidota bacterium | reverse complement strand
GCATTCAAGCAAATCAAATAATCACTTAAAGCATCTTCATTCGGTGTGATTTTATTCTTTCCAATATTCCCACCAACAATAATATTCGATTTGCGTTTTCTCAAACGTGCCGCAGCGTCTTCAGCGCCACCGTTATTGAAGCCCATGCGATTGATTAAACCATTGTCCAACGGAAGACGGAACAATCTTGGTTTATCATTGCCCGGTTGAGCTTTCGGTGTGAGCGTGCCAACTTCTACATGTCCGAATCCTAACAAAGCCAACTCATCAATCCATCTCGCATCTTTATCAAACCCTGCAGCCAATCCCACCTTGTTCGGAAATTCAATTCCAGCAATAACAATTCGATTTTCTTCCGCTTTAAAAATTGATTTCAAAATAATTTTCCCTCCAGGAATCTTGGTTGTGAATTTCAAAAGATCCATGGCCAAGTAATGCGCCTTCTCTGGATTGAATAGAAAAAAGAAAGGTTTAATCAGAAGCTTATACATGCTGCAAAAATATAGCATCTCATTCATCAATCGAAGATTGTCATCAACGTAGTTGTCATCCGCACCGCGGTCATCGGCTTCGCCGTCATCGCAGCGCGTTGCGTCATCCGCTACGCGGTTTTGGTGAATAACTCTGTTGATATGTGTGAATTTCACTTTCGTCGCAAGGCTTCGTAAGCCGTTTATTTTTGATGAAATCGAAAGATTAATAAATCGTTAAGACATATGATTACATTTTTTGGAAAGAAGAAAATTTCAGCGGAGCGCGCAGCAACGATGTTCGTGAATACGTTGTTGGATTCAGTGGAGGGAGGATTTCCTGAGGTGGCTGGTTTTATTCGTGATACGCCAGAGTTTGTAGCTACGCCAAAAATTAGTGATGACGAATACGGCAAGTTCTTAATGATTGCAATCGTAGGAAACTTCAATTACTTAAATGAACATTTCCGCGACGGTGAAGGTGATTTAATTGTTCAGCATTGTGTAGATCAGTTCGCCCCTGTTTTCGATTTATCTCCAGTTGCATTCCAAGCGAAATTGAACGACTACAAGAAGTTCATGGCTCATGTGAATTTCCCTTCGAAAAATGTATTGTATAGCATGTCGAAAGGATTCTTCTTCAAATACGAATTGAATCAATACCAAGACGAGTACTTCCGAAGCATGAATACGCCGAATCCAATTTTCTTAAAGAGCTTGGATGAAGTGATGCGTAATTTCATTTGGGATTGGGCAGCGTTCTGCGATAAATACAAGGTTCAGTTAGGGACGGTGTAACCGCTTCGCGGACGACACAACGCGTTGTGATGACAACCTTTGGTTGATGACGGCGAGGCCGATGACACTGCGTGATTTACTAGTTTTTAATGAAGTATTCTAATACTGAGTCTTTTCCAGATTTTAAATCTTCAAGAGTTTGTTCCAAAGGAACGTTCGGAAGAATAGGCGTTCGCGAATAACTAAACGTGTTGTTGTAATTGTAACGAATAGTCGGAATGGAATAAGTGATTCCGGTTTCTGTTAACTGAACCGTAGTCGCATTTCCCCAAGTTCCATTCGCGGTTGCGTTGCACGGTGTTCCAATTAGAACTGCTCTATGATTACTTTGAAGCAATTGTGCGAAATCGCAAGCTGCAGATACTGTATTTCCATTCATAAAAATTGCAAGTGATCCATTGTATACATGCTCTCTTGGCTGACGTTGAGGTATACGGAAAAAGGCAGTGTCTAATTTTTCCATTGGTGTTTGACTCAACATGAAATATTGGTACATGTCCTCGTTCCGTTTGAATCTTTTTTCAGTTGATTTTGGGAAATGTTTCAAGCGGAAATTGGAAACAATCTTGTACGAATGATCACTCGCTTTCCAAATAATATTACTCGGTGTGTTCAATCCATTTGGCATTAAAAACGAGCAGAGGTATTCAACCATAGCACTTGATCCACCTGGATTGTCGCGCACGTCAATAGCAATGTCGCGAATGCCAAATTCTCTGGTCGCTTGAAAGAATTTTCTAATTTTTTTGAAATCGTTTTGAAAAGGACGAGAAGAAAATGATCTCACCGTTAAAACTGCCTTGTTTTTATTTAAATAAAATGTTGCATTAATATTCTTTCGACTCGATTTGAAATGTTCTCTTCTGATTTTTTGAAGCTGTTTCATATCTACCAACTGCACTTCAACACTGTCTATTTTATTTTCATTGCGGAAAACAATCTTCTCTACATCCCAGTCGTTCTGCAAGGGATTTGCGAAGAACTGCGCAGGCGTGTAATAATAGGCTGCGGCTTCGTTGCTAGCTTTCATTGCGTTTCCTTCGTCGATGCTCCATTCTTTCGCAAGCTTGTGTAATTCAGTCATGGACAATTTTCCAATGGAAATGATTTCACTTCCAACAGGAGGACCTCCGATGTAATCTTCTTCCACATAAAATTTCTCATCAATACGTTGAATGAAGAGGGGCAAGTAACCAGAACTCGCCGAACTTGCTTCGTACATGAGTCCGTATACATGCGTTTGTAAATGCGAGTCTTCAACGACACGAATGAAACGATTTAAATTTTGAGCGTGTTGAATTAGGGTGCGTTCTTCCGAATAATAGTCAAACGCTTTTTTAAAGGCTTGGTCGAAAGATTCTTTCCCGCAGTATGCGAAGGGGTCAGGATGAACAGCAAGAAGTTTCTCCTCTAATTCTTCAAGATCATTAATTAAATAATCGATACAAATTAACTCCTCGGCTCTGTTGCAACGATAGTAACCTTTTGAGTTTGGGTCGAAGCAAGTATCGGACTGCGCCGATAGTTCAAAGGCAGAAAATATGACAAAGAGAAGAAGTAGTTTCCGCACTTATTCGTCGTTGCGTTTTTTAACCATGGTCAAGATGGTCGCAAGTGCAACAGTCTCTCCGGTTTCATCATAAACATCAACCAAGAACTTCACAATGCCTTTCGGAATGTCGTCTTCGCTGCGTTT
Organism: Bacteroidota bacterium; assembly: GCA_046050685.1. Lineage (GTDB taxonomy): Bacteria > Bacteroidota > Bacteroidia > Flavobacteriales_D > Sanyastnellaceae > CAIZGX01. The sequence goes on along the minus strand of JBJOPP010000167.1, from coordinate 848 downwards.
CTCTTGCGCAATTTTTTCCTTCACGGTGAAGCGAACAGCAATGGTCATTCCCGGATAAACAGGCTTCGTGAAGCGAGCCTCGTCAATTCCGTAATTCAACAATACTGGGCCTTTCTTAGGGTCGACAAACAGTCCCGCTGCTTTCGATAAAACGAAATATCCGTGAGCCACGCGACGCTCGAAGATGGTTCCTTCCAACGAAGTAGCATCCATGTGTGCGTAGAAATTATCTCCACTTACATTGGCGAAGTTCACAATGTCTGCTTCTGAAACGGTGTGCTTGTGTGTGAACACGGTGTCTCCAACAACAAGGTCTTCGAAATGCTGACGGAACAAATGCGGTTGCGCTTCGGCTTGCTCTCCGCCTTGCTGATAAACGCCTGTGATTGCGGTTAGCATAGTTGGAGAACCTTGAATTGCTGTGCGCTGCAAATAGTGCATAACACCGCGCTTTCCACCCATTTCTTCTCCTCCGCCCGCACGTCCAGGTCCGCCGTGAACAAGCATAGGCATTGGACTTCCGTGACCTGTGCTTTCCTTCGCACTTGCTCTATTCAACACTAAAATTCTTCCGTGATGTGATGCAGCGTTAATGACGAAGTCACGCGCAATGGCAGTGTCGTTCGTAGTTATGCTACACACCAAACTTCCTTTTCCTAACTTAGAAAGAGCAACCGCTTCTTCAGTTGTGCTGTAGGGCATTAGGGTAGAGATAGGCCCGAAGGCTTCAATGTTGTGAGAACTTAATTTTTCGAACGGCTTGTCATTCAACAAGAGTGTTGGAGACATGAATGCGCCTTTCGAATCTTCTGCTTCAATAAGGTTGAGCGCATCGTTTCCAAATACAA
>JBJOPP010000166.1:0-5197 GCA_046050685.1 Bacteroidota bacterium | reverse complement strand
TCAAATAACATGAAGCAATTTTCATTGAGCGGCTCTCTCCGCGAGAGCGTAGGAAGACAAAATGCTGCAGAACTACGTCGCAAAGGGGACATCCCTGGCGTTATCTACGGTGGTAACTCTTCTACACACTTTAGCATTACCACCAAAGTAATGGACAAAATCATGGCGTCTTCAGACACCTTGGAATTGTTAATCGAAATCGACGGAACAGTTCGTCATGGTCTTATTCAAGAGGTTCAACGTCACCCAGTGACTGACAAAGTTGTTCACTTGGACGTTTTGGAATTAGTTCCTGGAAAAGAAGTTAAAACAGCATTACCTGTTCGTGTAACTGGTAACTCTGAAGGTGTGAAAGCGGGTGGTCGTTTAGCGATCAACTACCGTAAGGTTCGTGTTTTCGGAAAGCCTGAAGAACTTCCAAACGAAATCATGCTTGATATCACAAACTTGAAAATTGGTGATATGATTCGTGTTCGTGAAATTTCTCTTCCAGGTTGTAAAGTATTGGAAGCTGAAGCTGCTGCTGTTGTTGCAGTTCAAGCAACTCGTGCTTCTATCGCTGCTGCTACTGCAGACAAAGCTCCAGAAGGAAAGAAGAAAAAATAATTTTCGCCCAATTAAAAAAGGGACACCTCAATTTGAAGGTGTCCCTTTATTTTTGCATTAATAATTCATTATGCGCAACTCAAAACCAAACAGTTCTCGTACCGGGCGTCCAGCTCGTTCGGGTTCATCAAAATCTGAACGTCCTGAAAGAGGCGCTCGTCCTGAACGCTCAAGTTCTTCGAGATCTGAGCGTCCGGAACGTCCGAGTTCGGCACGACCTGATCGTCCTACACGTGGAGGATCTTCTCGCCCTGAACGCCCAACACGCGAGGGTGCTTCACGCACCGACCGTCCCGTTCGTTCAGGGTCAGCAAGACCTGAGCGTACAGAGCGTTCAGAACGTTCTTCTTATTCCGATCGTCCTGCACGAGGGGAAGGTAGAAGTGAAGGTGGAAGAGGTGGCGCAAGACCAACAGGTGGTGGACGTTCAAACCGTCAAGGCGGAAGAAACGAAAGCCGTTTTAACCAAGAGCGTCCAGAGCCTAAAGCTCCTGCGCGCCCAGAGCGTCCAGCAAAGGCTCCAAAGGATACAAGTCGTCACGACCGTGGTAAGAACACGTTGGGACTTCGCCCGAAAAGAACTGCTGCACCGAAGAAATTTGTTCGCGATGAAGATGCGCCGAAGCCTTACCGCTCGAACGCACGTGAGCGTATAAAGGAAGAGAAGAAAAAAGAAAAAAGTGGAGGACTGCATAAAGAGTTCGTTCCAGAAAAAGCATACATCAGCAAAACTGAGCGTGAAGGATTGATTCGTTTGAATAAATTCTTAAGCAATGCAGGTATTGCTTCCCGTCGTGAAGCCGACCAATTGATTGAATTGGGATTGGTAAATGTAAATGGGGTTGTGGTGAAAGAATTGGGATTGAAAATAGATCCAAAGAACGACGTTGTGAAATACGACGATGCGGTTCTTCGTCCAGAAAAATTACGTTACTTCTTGTTGAATAAGCCGAAAGGATTCTTAACCACAATGGAAGATCCTGAAGGAAGAAGAACAGTAATGGATTTGGTGAAAGACGCATGTGCTGAACGCATTTATCCGGTTGGAAGATTGGACAGAGCAACAACTGGTTTGTTATTGTTCACGAACGACGGAGAATTAGCGAAACGCTTAATGCATCCGAAGCATGAGTTCCCGAAATTGTATCATGTTGAAACGGATCAGAAAGTAAGATCTGAACACATTGATCAAATGCGCGAAGGATTTACGCTTGATGATGGATTCATTAAGGCCGACGAGATAGAATACGTTGAAGGGGTTAATGCGAAGAAGCAAGTAGGTATTCGTATCCACAGCGGAAGAAATAGAATTGTACGTCGTATGTTCGAACACTTTGGTTACACTGTAGTGAAATTGGATCGTGTGATGTACGCAGGTTTAACAAAGAAGGAATTGACAAGAGGAAGATACAGACCACTTACTGAAGGGGAAATCGGATTCTTGAAAATGATTCGTTAATGAACCCTACCGTTCGCATAGCCAATCAACTTTCTGAAGACTGGATGTTGCTCATCTTTGTCTTTGCCTTGGGAGTAATTGCGTGGGTAAACCGCGACAATACTGTTTTGCGTGCGATCTTACGTTCTGTTTTAAGTCGGAGATTTTTTAAGCAAGAAGAGCGAAGAGAAGGACACGGTTGGAAGAATTTCGGAATGCTCGTTTGTTTTTTCCTTATGGGAGGATTGGTCTTAACACTCGTCAGTAAGCGTTATTTTGCCGGTGTTTTTAACTTCCTTCCTGTCTATCAATTTCTAATTGGTGTGGCAATTGTTGTCGCACTTTTTGGAATCAAATGGATCATGACCTGGTTGGTGGCCTTTGTTACAGCGGGCGCATCATCGGCATTGGAAGATTACAATAAGTATTTAGCATTAACATCGAGATTCGCGGTTCTTGCGCTTACGGGTCCACTGCTATTGGCCGTATATTCTACTGGAGGAGTTAGCGACATAGCATTGAATTTATCCGTACTTATTTTGGTAATTGTGCCTTTTTTAAGCACACTTCAAGCGATGTTTTCGGCAATGCAAATGGGTGTACCATTTTTCTATATCTTTTTTTACCTTTGCACCTTCGAAGTTCTGCCTTGGGCAGTGCTTTCGAAACTAATTTGGCTAAACGTTTTTTAGAGGATATCCTCAACCTTCAGAGATGGCAGAGAAAATTAAAACAATTTTAATTACGCAACAAGATCCTGGGTCCGATAAGAACCCATATGTTGATCTTGCCAAAAAGCATAAGTTAAAAATTGACTATCGTCCTTTTGTGCACGTTGAGGGTGTAAGCGGACAAGACTTTCGTCAGCAACGTATTGATTACGCAGAACACCCTTCTGTGTTGTTCACCAGCAGAAATGCAGTGGATCATTATTTCCGTTTAGCGAAAGAATTGCGCATTACTGTTTCTGATGCAACGAAGTATTTTTGTTTGAGTGAGGCTATAGCTTTTTACTTGCAGAAATATACGCAGTTTAGAAAACGAAAAATTTTCTACGGAAACGGAACGTTCGCAGAAATAATGGATTTCGTGAAGAAGCACAAGACTGAAAAGTTTATGCTTCCGTGTTCAGATATGTTGAAGCCAAGCATACCTGAAATCTTAACGAAAGAAAAAATTGATTTCTCAAAGGCGGTTATGTACAAAACAGTTTGCAGTGACTTAAGTGATCTTGCAGATGTAAAGTATGATATGTTGGTGTTCTTTTCACCATCGGATATTGAATCTTTATTCAAGAACTTTCCGAAGTTCAAGCAGAATACAACCAAGATTGCTGTGTTCGGACAGACCACTGCTCAAGCCGTTGAAAATGCTAAACTTCGTATAGATGTTATGGCACCGAATCCAAAGGCGCCAAGCATGAGTAAGGCTATTGAATTGTTCATTCAGCAGAAGTAATATTCGCTTTTATGGCATAAGTGTTTGTGAAGGCATTGCATGCGTTTCATGACTTTTGTGCGCATGACACACGCACAACATCTTTTGTTCACCTTGGCGCTTTCTAATGTGCCGCATTTGGGTCCTATTCGATTTCGAAAGCTCATAGACAAGTTCGGTTCTGCTGAGGCAGCCTTTCATACGCCTATTTCGAAATGGGAACTCCCCATTCGTTTTCAATTCGATGCAGCACAGAAAGAAGAATTTCTTCAAAAAGCCAAGAATGAAATAAGCGATGCCCTTCAACATAAAATTGAAATAGTCAGCTTTGCCTGCGAGAATTACCCCAAGCGTTTGAAGTACTTCGACGATGCGCCAGTTTTTCTTTTTAAGCGCGGAAATGCCAACGTGAATCCAGCCCGAACCATAGGTGTCGTAGGAACACGCAATGCAACGGCTTACGGCAGGTCTTTTTGCAACGAACTCATTGCGTCGTTGCGTGAGTTGGATGTTGTTGTTATTAGCGGACTAGCCCTTGGAATAGACGCTCAAGCGCACACTTCGGCATTGGAAAACAACTTAGTGACTTGGGCATGCATCGCGAACGGTCACGAGAATATTTATCCGAAGGAAAATAGGAAATTGATTCAACGCATTGAAGAGACCGGATTGGTATTTTCAGAGTTGGCTCCTCATGTAAAGGCGGAACGGGAGTATTTTCAGACGCGAAACAGATGCATTGCAGCGCTTTCGGATGTTGTACTTGTGGTTGAGTCGGCAGCGAAGGGAGGCGCGCTGGTTACGGCTAATTTCGCGAATGACTTCAATAAAGAAGTGTTCGCATTGCCCGGTCGAGCGAACGATGCCTACAGCAAGGGCTGCAACAATCTTATTCGTCAGCAAAAAGCTCATTTGGTAACGTCCGCTGAAGAGCTCTGTTCGCTTATGGATTGGAAAATAGAAACGAAAGCAACACAGCTTGTTTTGCCGGAATTGAATGCGGAAGAAACGAAGATTTTCAATTTACTTCGAAGAGAGCATTCGTTGGATTTGGATGTGTTGAAATGGAAATTCGAAGGTGAGAATTTAGCTCTTCATTTGTTGAAGTTAGAATTGAAGGGCGTGATCAGATGTTTACCCGGAAATAAAATAGAACTCGCTTAATCTTGCGATTTGTTGTATTGAAATTTCTTCAAGAGCGCCGGTACAAAAGCTAAACAAAATAAACTTCCAATAGCGCAAACCGTTAGGAAGATAAGAGCAACAGAAGACGGTATGATATGAACGGGATAGAATTCTACCACAGCACCTTGCATGCGCACCAGTCCAACGGTTTGTTGCAAATAGGTAAGTAAGAGTCCTACCGAAGTTCCTATGATTGCGCCTGTAAGGTTAATGAAAACACCTTCCAAAATGAAAATGTTACGAATGGTAGCTTTAGTGGCTCCCATGCTATACATGACATGAATGTCTTTTTTCTTTTCGATAATGAGCAAGGTGAGTGAAGCCAAAATGTTGAAGCTTGCTATGATGAGTATAAATACTAAAATGAGGTAGGTTGCCCATTTCTCGCTTTCATTTGTTTTGTATACCAGAGCGTTTTTGTCTTCGCGGGTTTGAACATTTAGATTCGGGAGCATGGATTGAAGGTCTTCCTTCAATTTCGATAAATCGGTGTTGGGTGAAGTTTGAATTTCCAAAGAAGTAAACGTGGAG
>JBJOPP010000165.1:0-2754 GCA_046050685.1 Bacteroidota bacterium | reverse complement strand
CCATCACATTGCGGCAGATTTCTGAATTGAAGTAGAGGTCACTCATGGTGCTTTCCCATGTTCTATCGAAGTTTATTCCTATCCACTCTCCGTTTCCATTTAATGCAGGTGATCCCGAATTTCCGCCTGTTGTATGATTGCTACCGGTGAAGCAAACTGGCAATGTTCCATTCACACCGTAGCTTCCAAACTCTTTGTTTTGTAACAACATTTTCAATCGGTCGTTGATTTCGAAATCTGGATTACCGGTGCTGTTCTTGTCTAAAATTCCTTGTCCTGTTGTGAAAGGTGTATATGCCATTCCATCTACAGGTGCGCTTCCTTCCACTCTACCGTATGTCAATCGCAAGGTTGAGTTTGCATCGCACCACTTCTCTTTTTTACCACGCATTTCTTCCAACAAGAAAACATACTTTTCCATCATTTGATCGTGTTTCGAAGTAAACTCTCGCTTCGCTGGAACCAAGGTGTTCGTGTAATAATCGTTTAATGCTTTTGCTTGAACATACAAATACTCTGTACTCAATCGCTTTGCGTATTTCTTAGACTTTCCGCTCATCGAAACAAATGTGTCTTTTGAAAATGAACGAATCATTCCTAAAAACGCCGCGCTATCTGCCACCAACGATTGCTTGAACCACAAATCAGCAGCTGCCTCTCGCGATAATTTGGGGTGGTCGAAATGTACAGCCCCTTTTGTAAACTGCTCGAACAATGACGATAGCGCCAAGAATCTTTTCTTGTCTGTATCCAAATCGTAGTCTTTGTAAAAAGCTTTGGCGGTCACTAAGAATTCATTCATCTTTCCTTCCCATTTATTTCCTTTTTTCAATTGAGCTTCATCTGCAGCAATTTCATGGAAGTCTTGGTATAACTGAAAAACTTCAGGACCGTTAAAAACGAACTCGGCATACGCCGCAGCAGCCATATTCACGCCATAATAATCCTTGTACAATTTATCTATGCTCGAAAGCAGCGTTGAATATTCCAATTCTTTGTTCGAAAGTTTGGCAATCTCTAACCATTTCGCTTCGTCGTCTTTCTTCAATTGAATCGCGTTGAATTTATTCAAGCCCAATTCTTGTCCTTGCCATTTCTTGTATGCATTCGCAACACTGCTTTGCTTCGATGCATATTTGATACGAAGCTCGTCGCTACTCTTCATGGCAGCATTGATAACAGCTAAATTCCTCTCACGAAAATCAATTCGCATTGGAGCCAATTGCTCGTGATTGTATGCCACTCCAGCGGATGTCAACAAATGTTCTGTTCTTCCAGGAAAGCCGTAAACCATTGTAAAATCGCCTTCTTTCACTCCTTTCAACGAAATTGGAAAATGATGTAAAGGTTTGAAGGGTTTGTTGGTTGAAGCGTAATCCGCTGGTTCATTCTTGTCGTTCGCATATATGCGAAAAACAGAAAAGTCTCCGGTATGACGTGGCCAAACCCAGTTATCCGTATCGCCACCGAACTTACCAATGCATGAAGGTGGAGCTCCTACCAATCGAACATCTGTATAGGTCTTAGTTAATACCAAAAAGAACTGTGTGTTATAATTGAAACCTCTTACAAAACCATCGCACTTCTTTTCAGACTTTGCTTGCTTAGCAATTGCGCTGAACAATTCTTTCATTTTCGCCGCGCGATCTTTTTCTTCAACTCCTTCCATTCCCTTCAACACTTCCTCAGTTACATCACGCATTTCCAAAACGAAAGTTGCTGTTAATCCAGGACAAGCTAATTCTTGCTCGCGGTTCATGGCCCAGAATCCGTTCTTCAAATAGTCGTGCTCAACCGAAGAGTGGTACTGAATATTATCGAATCCGCAGTGGTGATTTGTAAAAAGTAATCCTTCGTTCGAAACCATTTCGCCTGTGCATCCGCCACCGAACAAAACAATTCCGTCTTTTAATGAAGTGTTGTTGATGGAATAAATTTCCTCCTTTGAAAGTTTCAATCCGTTTGCTTTCATATCGTCGAAAGCGGCATTTAATACGGAAGGAATCCACATTCCTTCAAAAGCGAAGGAACAAATAGAAGTTAAAACGAATAGAAAACTGATTGCGTGTTTTTTCATTGTATAATTTATGAGGTGCGAATCTACGAAATAGTAAAAATATCTTGCTTCTTAATGAACCAATAATAACAGGCCCAAGAGCCCATTGCGAATCCTAGAATCATTGGAAAAAGAAAGCCTAAAAACGGACGTTGTTCCTCTTCGGGTAATTCTTGTTGAAGAATGTACATGTATAAAGGCACTACAATAATCATTAGGCATATCAATAGAAAGAGGTAATTGAATCCGTTGTTCACTCCAACTGCTAATTTGTAATACTTCGATTTTTTGAATTCTTCGAAATCCTGACGAGCGTATTCTTTTGCTCTGCTGCGAGCGGCATATTCTCTTTGTTGATAGTATTGCTCGTAACGAGGTGTAACCTTTCTGTGCTTAGCCAGATCGTAAGCCTTCCTTTGTTTTTCATCTCCGAGAAATTCATAGGCTTCATGAATTTCTATAAAACGCAAATGCGCATCGGGATGCGCATTTTTGTCGGGATGGAATTGCTTACACCCGTTTCTGTAAGCTGTTTTAATTTCTGTTTGTGAAGCGTTCTTCGAGACACCCAATATTTGGTAGTAATCTTTCACGCCTCAAAATGAATTAGTCTCTTCTTGCGAAAACACGCAACAAGAACATAAACAAATTCACAAAGTCTAAGTACAATGAAAGAGCTCCCATTAAAGCAAGCTTCG
>JBJOPP010000164.1:0-4824 GCA_046050685.1 Bacteroidota bacterium | reverse complement strand
CAACTAATGTTTGTGTAACGGATGGCGCTGCTGCATAGGTTGCGTCACCAGCTTGGTTCGCAGTAATAACAACTGAACCTGCGCCAACTATTGTTAATATATTTCCAGCGACAGTTGCGATAGAAGTATTTGAAGAAGAATAAGTCACTGGCAATCCTGAAGATGCAGTGGCATTTAAAGTAATTGGTGTAACACCGTAGTTAACCGGTGATGCTAGAGAAAATGTTATTGTTTGTGCTGTAAGAGTAGATGCGTTAACAATACCAAGCAATCCTGCTATAGTCAGCGTGGTTGCATTCGAGCTAGTTATTGTTACATCTCCTGTTACAAATCCAATAGCGGCCGAGCCTGCAATACGAATTTCAACCAAAGCATTGGTTAATGCACCCGCAACTGGCGTTAATGTGGCCGTTGAACCAAATCCACTTCCTGAAGAAACTTCATATCCCAATGGAGCAGTAATGGTAACGCCACCTTGCAAGTTCGCACCTGTAACGAAAATCGATTGAGACGCCGACGGAATACCCTGATTTGTTGAGAAAGTATCAAAAGGGTTCGGTGTAGTTGTGTAGGACAAACTCGGAGGAGTATAAGCCGTTGATGTAACTAAAACGTTATCTAAACTAATTTTTGGACGGCTGCCTGTTGCGGTAACGCCAGAAGAACCGTTGTGGTAGTAGAATCTGAGTTTTACCGTTGATTGATTCGTTATTGCATTTGAAAGCGCAATTGAAATGGCAGCCGAACCCGCTACGTTGTTAGTAGCCACATAAGGTAAATTGTTTCCAAAGACCTCTGTCCAAGTTGTACCATTCAACGAATAATACAAACGCAAAGTTCCTTGTCTATTTCCTGTGCTATTGAAAACTGTTGCAAGATCAAAGGTGATTGTTCCAGCCGTTCTTGCCGTGAAATCGAGATTCAAATCTGCAGCGACAGCAGTTGTGTTGTCAGTGCCACCCGTACTTAAAAACATCCAGTTCCCGTTTGCGGTATTGTTTTGAACACCACCACTTGCTCCCACAGCCGTGTAAGCAGTTGTCGCAGTTGTTGTTTTCGTTGGATCGGGAATTGGTCCCGCACCCGTTAAAATCGGTAATCCGTTCCAGTTGGTCGGATAAGCAGCCAGTGCCGTAAACGATTGTGAGTAGTCTCCTGAAGACATAGAGTAATATGTCTGGGCAGATAAAGTTCCTGCTAACACAACAAATAATGTTGAAAGCACGAACCCCTTAAAAAGTTGAATCAAAGATAAATTTTGTTTCATGAAATTTTGGTTGAAGTATTCGAGGGTAAAAATACTGAAATCCAAGGTTCTACAAATGAACATTCTGTTAACAAATTAACACTTCGTGATGACGCTGCGCGATGACCCTATGAGATGACCACTTCGTGGATGACGCTGCGCGATGACCTTATGGGATGACCACTTCGTGGATGACGCTGCGCGATGACCCTATGGGATGACCACTTCGTGGATGACGCTGCGCGATGACCCTATGGGATGACCCTACGGGATGACGCTACGCGATGACGCTACGCGATGACGGCAAGCGAGAGGATATAATCGTTCATGAAATAACCACCGCCTATGTCGAAGTCCTTCTCTTCTTTGATCTGAAAACCATTGCTCAAATAGAAATCCAGAAACTTGTTACCGCGATTCACCGTGAGCTCAATGAACGGCTTCTTACAATCGGTCGCAAAATCTATTGCCACTTGAAGCATTTTTCTTCCATACCCTTTGCCTTGCATTTCTGGACGCAAATACAACTTCTGAAGGAAGATGCATGCTTCCTTTTCCTCAAACGCCACAAATCCTTGCGGAATGCCTTCCACTTCCAACACAACAAACTTCACTCCTTCCAACCACTGTTGCTTCAATTTATCTAAATCATACATCGAAGAAAGCATGTAACTGATCTGCTCCTGTGAAATCATGTAATCATACACCCGCGGCCAAATGTCGTAGGCCAATGCTCTCACCACTTTCAATTCTTCTCCTTCCAACAATCGCAATTCAAACGTAGAGTCATTCATATTCCAAAAATAACAGGAAATACCCCCAACTTCATTTTTGAATGGTTACCTTTCGGAAGAATATTATGGGAAAGAAAAAAAACAAATTCGGAAATTTTAAACGCGACCTTCGAAAAGAGGTGATTGACCTCTTCGAGCGCGCTCCGGAAACCGCTGTGAATCACAAACAAGTGAGCGCCGCTTTGGGCATTTCAGATGCCGGCGTTCGCACACTCATCTACGAAATACTTTTAGAAGAAGCTGATAACGGAACCTTAAGAGAGGTTGAACGAGGAAAATACATTTTAAAAGACGCGCCGAAGAACCTCGTTCAAGGCACTATTGAAATCAATCGTTACGGAAAAGGATACGTTACCGTTCCGGGAATTGAAGACGATGTTGAAATTGAAAAAGGAAGAACCGGATTCGCACTGAATGGCGACTTAGTAGAAATACAACTCATTCCGCGCAAGAGAAGACCTTCAGGCAACATTGTTCGCGTTGTCGAGCGAAGAAGAAAATTGTACGTTGGGACAATCGAACGTTACAAAGAACACGCGTTCCTCCTTCCCTCCGACAAAAAAATTCATGTCGATTTTTTCATTCCGAAGGATGAATTGAACGGTGCTATTCAAAACGATAAAGTAGCCGTTGAGCTTATCTCGTGGGACAATCCGGAACACAAGCCCATTGGAAAAGTAGTGCAAGTATTAGGACAACCTGGATCGCACTTGGTGGAAATGAATGCCATTATTTTGGAATTCGATTTACCAACTGAATTTCCTGAAGCAGTTCACCTCGAAGCAGAAGCCATTCCTTCGGAAATAACAAAAGAAGAAATTGCGAAGCGTCGAGACATGCGCGGCATTCCAACGTTCACCATTGATCCTTTCGATGCGAAAGATTTCGACGATGCACTTTCGTATCAAAAACTTCCAAATGGAAATTTAGAAGTCGGTGTGCACATTGCAGATGTGAGTCATTACGTTCAACCGAATTCACTCATAGACAAAGAAGCTACGCTTCGCGCTACCAGTGTTTACTTGGTAGACCGCACCATTCCTATGCTTCCAGAGAAGCTTTCAAATTTCCTCTGCTCACTTCGTCCGAACGAAGACAAGCTTTGCTTCAGCGCAATTTTCGAAATGAATGATAACGGAGATGTTTTGAATCGTTGGTTCGGGCGCACCGTTATTCATTCCGACAGACGATTCACTTATGAAGAAGCTCAGGAAAGAATTGAAGGAAAAGGTGGAGACTTTGCAGATGAAATTCTTCACCTCGATGGAATTGCGAAAAAATTAAGAGCGAAAAGATATGCCGCGGGCAGTATCGATTTCGATTCGGAAGAAGTGAAGTTTCAACTCGATGAAAAAGGAAAACCAGTTGGTGTTTTCATTAAGCGAATGAAAGATTCCAATCAATTGATTGAAGACTTTATGCTACTCGCAAACCGCGAAGTGGCCTACTTCATCGGTCATCCAAAAAACGGATTGGTGCTTCCATTCGTCTATCGCATACACGACGAACCTAGTCCCGAAAAAATTGCATCACTTCGTACATTCTTAAAACACCTCGGTTACAAACTTCCGAAAGTGAGCAGAGCCGAAGAGCAAAACGAAATCAAGTCAATCATTGAATTGGTAGACGGTCAACCCGAAGAATCTTCTGTACGCACCATGGCTGTTCGCAGCATGGCAAAAGCAGAATACAGCACTCATAACATTGGTCACTTCGGATTGGCATTCGATTACTATACACACTTCACTTCACCCATTCGAAGATTTCCAGACGTTATGGTGCACAGATTGTTGCAACATTATCTCGACAACGGAGCAGCAGTGAATGAAAATGAATATGCCCTTCACTGCCAACATTCTTCAGCTATGGAGAAACGCGCAGCAGAAGCGGAACGCGCAAGCATTAAGTACAAACAAGTAGAGTACATGCTCGAACGTAAAGGTCAAATTTTCGAAGCCACTATTTCTGGTTTAGCGAATTGGGGTATGTATGCGGAAGTGAACGAAACGCGCTGTGAAGGTCTGATTCCTTTGGATACCATGACAGGCGACCAATACACCTTCTCACCTGAAGAGTATGTGGTGCGCGGTCTGAAACGCAAATATGAATTTAGATTGGGCGACCAAATTAAAATTCTTGTGGTAGATGGAAACATTGATCAACGAACCCTTGATTACATTCTAGTCGACAAATGAGTCACACCCTCTTTCCGTTAGAAGACAACGAACTTCCATTCTCTGAATTGAATTGGATTGATGTTCGAAGTGAAGGCGAGTTCGAGGCTGGGCATATTATTGGTGCAATTAACATTCCTATTCTCAACAACGAACACCGCGTTCTCGTAGGCACTTCGTATAAACAAGAAGGAAAAGATTCGGCTGTTGAGTTGGGTTACAAATTGGTTTCGCCTTTGTTTGAACAGCTTGTAACTCTAGCGAAAAAACACGTCAAAGAAAATAAAATTGTTATCTACTGCGCACGCGGCGGAATGCGAAGTCAAATTTTTAGCAATCTACTTTCGAAAGAAGGTATTGAAGTTTTCCGTTTAAAAGACGGCTACAAGCGCTATCGCAATTGGTGTTTAGAGAAATTCTCACGTCAGCATCAACTGATTGTCATGTCAGGAAAAACCGGCTCGCAAAAAACCGAACGTTTATTCGGTTTGCGTGAAGTGGGCGAAGCAGTCATTGATTTAGAAGGTCTCGCTCATCACAAAGGCTCTGCCTTCGGGGCGCTTGGGCAACCGGAACAACCCACGCAAGAGCACTTCGAAAATAAACTAGC
>JBJOPP010000163.1:0-5186 GCA_046050685.1 Bacteroidota bacterium | reverse complement strand
ACTGCGTTTCCATTCGCTACGCGTTCAGAAAGCACCAATCTTCCTGAAAGATCGCGAATAGAAAGAGTAGCCGATTCGGTGGTGTTGTTCCATTGAACATTCAAAACATCGGTAACCGGATTCGGATAAACGTTCAATTGGTCTTCAAGAGCTATTTCTTCAACACCTACGTTTACCGTAATGATGTCTGAAGTAACGGTGCAACCGTAACTGTTCGTCACTTGAACTGCATATACGCCGTTCGGCGGGCTAATTAAATAATACGTAATCGCTCCTTGAAGCAACAAGCCGTTGTAAAACCATTGGTAGGTATCGTAAGTATCTGCAACAGACAATTGGTCGGCAGCCGCATTCCAGAAAACCTCTACTGGCGCACAATACAGATAAGGCTCGCTGGTTGAAGAACATCCAAATTCATTTTGCAAATACACCGAATAATATCCAGATTCAGTCATGGTTAAGCTTGATCCCGACTCACCTGAAATCAAGATCCCGTCGTGATACCAATAATATGTTGGCATGCTGTCGTTCGTGCAAGCAATCACGTCTCCGCTTACACTTACGGCAGCGTCTGGCTGAGGGAATACACTCACTGAAGTTGAAGCTGAAATGTTGGTCACTTCGCTTAACGAAATATTGATAGTGCCTGAAGTCCCATTTCCGGAATTAAATGACTGAGAACCTACTGCAATGTTGAACGAAGAAGTTCCTAGGTTATCGTCTTGCGAGATATCATCTGAATCCCAAAACGTAATGGTATAAGGAGGATTCGAAAGCGTAAAGTTTACATTCGAATAAGAGGCACTTGTTTGATTGTTCACCGTTCCGCTGGTGTATACTGCGCTTCCAGCGGCGTTATTAATGGTAAAGTACGGGTCTGCCGTATTGAACACATCGTCAACATCGCCGTTCCAGTTTCCGTTCACTCCTGCAAGATTCACAGACGTAATTACATAGTTTGAAATCACCGTTTGAAGAGAAGCCGTGTAGGTTCCAGGAGCACTGTAATTCACAGGCGCAGGATCGGCTTCCGTCCCCGTTTGTCCGTTTCCAAAATCCCAAGTGTAGGTTGTGAGCTGACCCGCATCACCACCAATGGTAGCAACGTAATCGACATCTATAGAACCGCAACCCGCAGACTGATCGAAGGTGAATGTTGACGTACCTCCAGGACCTTGTTCAACGATAAGCGTAATAACAAAGCTATCGTTTTGAGTAACTTGAAAACCGAAAGCCTCTGCCAATGCCGTAATGCTAATCACGATATCATATGTTCCAGGAAGAACGGGTGTTCCGCAAATTGTTGCACATCCCATGTTCTCGCCTTGTGGAGGGTAAAAAATTCCATCGGCATCGTTCAAGGTAAACTCCAAACCAAAAGGCAATCCAGATACATCGGTAATGGTTAGCTGAAGTAAGGTTGCGTTAACCCCCGAAGATGGATCAACCACATCGGTTGGGATGAAGAAAGTCATTACCTGCTCGTAGTAAACACCTGTGGTAGCATTCGGCGGAATAGCAGGACAAATCATCGGGGTACCCGTTGTATTTGTGCAAGTTGGGTCAGGCGAACAAGTAGGACATTGCGCATTCGCTGAAAAAATTCCAGCAAAAAATACTGCGAAAAAAAGATAGATATTTTTCATAGGTTAAGGTTCCGTCAAAGGTTCTACCAAGATTAAGAATTTTTTTCTAATTGGACAATGCTTTCAGGCAAAAAAGAATGAAAGAGAATCTATCTTCGCGGTCAATATGAAACACTCAATCACTCGAAAATTATTTGCCTATCTCATTAATGGTTTAGTTCTCGCACTACCCATTTACATTACGGGTTATGTTTTATACACTGTATTCACATCCCTAGACAGAATACTTCCTATTGAACATAAATATCCTGGCTCTGGAATTTTAATTCTTCTGATTGCATTAATTATTCTAGGATTTTTAGGAGCGAAGATTATCAACGACCAAATTCGCAATCGCTTTTTAAAATTCTTAGACCGCATCCCATTTATCAAAACCATTTACAAAAGCATTACCGACATGCTCGGAGCTTTTGTTGGAAATAAAAAGCGCTTCAATAAACCCGTATTGGTTCGATTAAGTAAGGACAATGATGTTGAAGTAATCGGATTCGTGACCGATGAAGATCTTCAAGAAATTGGTGAAGCAGAAGCTGGTAAAGTCGGAGTTTATATTCCTATGAGCTATAGTTTTTCCGGTCACTTGGTTATTGTACCCCGCAGCAATGTTAAATTGATTACTGGAAATTCGCTGGAACTCATGAAGTATGTGGTTAGCGGTGGTGTTGTAGAATTCGAGCCTGAAAAAAATGAAGGAACGAAATAAGGCACTCGTCTTACTTCATTTCATTGTGTTTCTTTGGGGCTTCACGGGAATACTCGGAAAGGAACTGAACTTTTCTGTAACCGTACTGGTCTTCCTTCGCATGATGGTCGCTCTCGCGTCTATCGCCATCTATAAATATTTCTGGAAGAAATCGTTTGTGATTTCCCGGTTCGATCTCATAAAACTTTTATTCGTAGGCGTGCTTACAGCAGCGCATTGGTTGTGCTTCTTTTACAGCATCCACATTAGCAACGTCAGCACAGCATTGGCGGTAATTAGTACAACAGCGTTTTTTGTTGCCCTGGTTTCTCCGCTATTTACTCGAAAGAAATTTGTGTGGAAGGAACTTGCACTCGGAACTTTGGTTACCGCTGGTGTAGCTGTTATTTTCAATGTTGAAATGGAATACGCTTGGGGCATTGTCTTCGCGCTATTGGCCGCGTTTTTCGCTGCAATTTTTTCTTCCTTCAACGGTCGATTCATTCGAACCATTCACGCAAGTAACATCGCTTTTTATGAAATGTTGGGGGGAAGTTTAGTACTCGTGGGGGTGATTTCATTTCAACACGAATGGCACATAATTGCTGAATTGAACAGCTACGATTGGCTGCTTGTTATTCTACTCGGAACGGTCACAACAGCTTTTGCATTTATCGCAAGTGTGAATGTCATGAAACATCTTTCTCCGTTCTCATGCGCCATTGCCATTAACCTCGAGCCGGTCTATACCATTTTACTCGCATTACTTTTCTATGGACAATCGGAATACATGCGCCCTCTTTTTTACTTGGGCGCCGTTCTTATTCTTTCCAGTGTTTGGTTGGAGAGTTTGTTGAGGAAAAAACATTAAATTAGTCTCAAATATTACGACATGGCAATTATTGATGTTATCAAGTTTGAAGGACAGCAAGGTCTTTTAGTTTGGAAATGGGAAGCGCAGAACAATAAAAAAAGAGGCGAGGAAATCCGCTTAGGTTCTCAATTAATTGTTGGTCCAGCACAGGAAGCAATCTTTGTTCGAGGTGGTGAAATTGTCGATGTCTTTAATTCAGGAACGCACACTTTAAGCACAAATAATCTACCAATCCTTTCAAAAATAATTGGTTTGGCTTTTGGCGGTGATTCTCCATTCAACGCCGAAATTTATTTCGTAAATAAATCTGTATTACTTGATAATAAATTCGGGTTGTTGCCATTCAACTTACTCGAGCCAAATTTCAAAATACCAGTTCCCATTACTGCTCGCGGTAGTTTCGCGCTTCGGGTTGAGGACGGTTCTTCATTGTTAAAACAACTGGTTGGCAATCTCTCCAATTTCGAAGGTCAAGCAATAGCTCAACATTTCCGAGGGGTGTTGACGGAGAACATAAAAACAGCTATTGCTAACATTTCGAAAAACGAAAACTTGAGTCCATTTGAACTCGAAGTCATTGTCTCAGAAGTTTCAACAGCAGTTCGAGCCATTCTCGAGCAATCACTTTCAGAATACGGACTTGATCTTAAGTTGTTCTCTATAGAGGGCATTTCAATCGTAGATGACGATCCAAAGGTTAAAAAGCTATTGGATGAATATCAACGACTCATGTCTGAAGATGTTGAAGAAAGAATGCGCCTCAAGAGACGCGCTGAAAATTTGGAGGTGTATAAAGTAGAAAGAACTTTCGACACCACAGAAAAAGCTGCTGAAAACTTGGGTGGAGGAGATGGCGGTACAGGTGGAATCCTAGGTACAATGGTTGGGATGGGAATGGTTAATCCTATTGCACAATCCATGGGAAATATGATGTCCAATGTTAATCAGAATGTTTCGCCACAAGAAGACGGAAATTCTAAAATCATTGAACTTTTAAAACAATTAGGCGAATTAAAATCAATTGGAGTTCTTACTGAAGATGAGTTTACTGCGAAAAAGCAAGAACTACTTTCTAAACTAAAATAATAAATGAAATCACGTTTAACCGCGGGGTTATTGGCCCTGCTTCTTGGTGGATTCGGTGCACATAAGTTCTATCTGAATGCCAATGTTGCCGGTGTAGTGCGCTTAATCTTTTTTTGGACTTGGATACCTGCAATCATTGGAGTGTTCGATGGAATTATTCTTCTAACTATGGATGATGATGCCTTCAACAGGAAACACAATCCACACATGTACGCGCCTATTCAAAATCAGCAAACCAACTATTACAGTCAGCAACCTGAAACGAAAATTCCTGAAAAATGTCCAAGCTGCAAAAATCCAAACGTTAAAAAACTTACCATTTGTGAGTGGTGTGGCGGAAATACAATTTAATAGAACATGAAAAAAATAACTCTGTTTATTGGCCTAGCGGCTTTGATATTGAATGCTGCGTTTCTGCTCATTCTTTCACATTACGAACTTTTCAATTTCATTCTTTCATCGATTGCTATCGTTTCAACAATGGCGCTTATTACCATTTCGAATAACTCTTCGATAAACGATGGATTTAAAATTGGGTTAACTTTTTTCTTCTCGATCACTTTTTTGGTGAGAATTACAATGTCTCTTATCTCTGAACCTACTCTCAAAGACAATCCGTTTATAATTATCATTCTTTGGATAACATTCCTTGAAGGCATTGTTTTATTTGTCCCAAATCTTTTAAAGAAAAAATAGTTTAGTTATATTGCATCAGCTTCATGCTGGCGTAACCGAAAAGCCTACGAGTAGGACCTTAACTAACCTAAACCTTTTTTATTATGGGACTAATCAGTTCTTTACTTGGAAAAACCAAGACAATCACCCTTCTTGCTCGTGAAGTAAGAATCAACGAAAATCCTGCATCAGGAGAAGACTTCATGTACATCGAAGGCGATGA
>JBJOPP010000162.1:0-5841 GCA_046050685.1 Bacteroidota bacterium | reverse complement strand
TTCCCTTCAACCTATACTTCACTTCTTGAATTGAAAGGCATTGGTCCTTATACAGCTGCGGCAATTGCCTCGTTCGCTTTTAACGAACGCGTTGCTGTTTTAGACGGAAATGTTTTTCGCGTTGTATCTCGATTCCTAGCGTCGGACATGCCTATTGATAAAGGTCCCACACGAAAGGCGTTCCAATTGTTGTTGAATGAATGGATACCGGAACACGCTCCTGCCGACTTCAATCAGGCCATGATGGAATTGGGCGCAACAGTCTGTACACCGAAGAATCCGAAGTGCTCCGATTGTCCGCTTGCCCCGAACTGCGCGGCTTTCAGCGCTGGAACGGTTCTAAATTTCCCCGTTAAAGCATCGAAAACGAAAGTAGAACCTCTGTTTTTGTACTACGCCGCCATTGAAGTTCCGTCAGGTTTTGTGGTGAAGAAAAGGCCTGAATCGGGCGTTTGGGCAGGGCTGTATGATTTTCCTTTTGTTGAATCGAAAGTTTCTCTGACAGAAGAAGAGGTGCTTCTTGAATTCCAAAAACGATTTCCTTCCACCCAGAAGGCTACTTGGAAGAAGGATAGATTCTATACACATGTGCTCAGTCACCGAAAGATTTCCGCACAATTTTTCAGTTGCTTATGTCGGAATATGTCCGAAGAATTTCCTTCAACAAAAACAACTGAAGAGCTTTTAAATACAGGTATTTCAGCACTCCTCATGAAATACATCAAAGAGATTCATATATGAAAACCGCATAAGCATTGCTTTTCAGCGGTGTTTGACCGAAATAGTTTTGGGCCATAACTAAAATTTATTTTTTATGTCAAACACCATCAACAAAGTGATCCTAGTGGGTCACCTGGGTAGAAACCCAGAAGTCAAGACCTTCGACAACGGAGGCAAAATTGCGAACTTCTCCATGGCCACCAAAGAGATTTGGAAGGACGCGAAGGGAGATCGACAAGAGCAGACGGAGTGGCACAACATTGTTGTGCGAAAAACGTCGAGTCTAACATTTACCGAACTGTACTTGAAAAAAGGTATGTTGGTTTATGTGGAAGGAAAGCTACGCTCTCGTTCCTATAAGCTGAAGACCGGCGAGGACCGTACCGTTTTGGAAGTGTTTGCCGAAGATGTTCAACTCTTAAGCAACACCAAGAAGGAAGAAACGATTCCAACTAACACCGAATTGGTGGAAGAAACTGAATTCTAATCTTCTCGTTTTTTTTCTTTCGCTACCTTTACACACATATTGGTAATGTAAAGAATGGAATTCGATAGTGTGATCTTGTTAAACAGCGCGGGCCCTTTGTTGCTCGTGCTGTTGCTTTTGTCTTGTAGTGCAATCATGTCGAGCTCGGAAGTGGCGATATTTTCACTTTCCCCAGCGCAACGCAAAGACCTTGAAAACGCAACGGACAGTCAGAGTAAAAATGTAATTCGTCTGCTCGAACACCCCACCCCTGAGATTGCGACGAAGCGATTACTTGCATCTGTACTCATTGGGAACAACATGGTGAACATAGCGGTAGTCCTCGTCTCTACCATATTATTCGATATGTGGTTTTCCAATTCCACATTAGAGCCATGGGTAATTGGATTAATAAATGTTGTTGGTGTTACGACCATTATCGTATTGTTCGGTGAAGTAATTCCGAAAGTATACGCAACTGCAAACAACATAAAACTCGCCAAGCGTTTTGCTTTTTTATTTATTATTCTTGACAGAGTTTTTGCTCCTGTAATTTGGGTATTGACCACCACCGGAAAATGGATCGAACGAGATCCAAGCCAACAAGGCGGAAATATTTCGGTAGATGAGCTCGGACATGCGTTGGAGCTTACTTCAGATGACAATCGTTCGGAAGAAGAGCACCGCATTCTTGAAGGAATCGTAACCTTCGGTGATAATGAAGTGGTGCAAATTATGACTCCGCGAGTTGACATCGTTTGTTTGTTTTTAGGAGAGTCCTTTAAAAATGTCATTCAACGTGTTGAATCTTCTGGTTACTCTCGATTTGTTGTAGCCAATGAGAAGTTGGATTCAGTATCTGGAATTCTTTACGCGAAAGATTTGTTACCGCACTTAGACAAAGAGGAATTCAATTGGGAAAGCCTGCTACGCAAGGCCTTCTTCGTTCCAGAGAGCAAACAAGTAGATGATTTACTTACCGAATTTCAGCGCGACAAAATGCACATGGCCATTGTTGTGGATGAATACGGAGGAACTTCAGGAATTGTAACGCTTCAAGATATTCTTCAGGAAATCGTGGGCGAAGTGAAAGACGAATTCGATGATCAAAGTGAAATTTTATGGTCGAGGCTCGACGAGAAAAGTATACTTTTCGTTGCGAAGATTCCGTTGATTGATATGTATCGTGTTTATGACATGGACGGCGACGATTTTGAAGCTTCACGCGGAGATAGCACCACGTTGGGCGGATTTATTGTTGAGCAGATGGGAAGAATACCGAAACGAGGAGAGACATGGCAGTTTGGAAGTTTCGAGTTCACCATTGAGGCAGCAGACAACAGAAAAATAAGTCGGGTTAAATCGAAGCGTTATGCTTAAGAAATACAAACGTTGGTTCATCGTATTAGCAGGTGTTTTGCTTGCACTTGGCCTCGTTTACTATTTTTTCATTTCGGAAGAAACACCGGTCCCAAGAAAAAAATCCTACTTCAGAATTGATTTTCCCGAGAAAAAATATACCGCATACGAGAGTCAATGTCCTGTTGTTTTCGAAGTTCCGAACTATGCTAAAATTGAGAATGTTCCTGCTGAAGAAGGCAACACCGGATGTTGGTTCAATATGATTGTCCCACGTCTTCGTGCCACTGTGTATTGTTCTTATTTTCCGGTGAACAACGATTTAGAAAAACACATTTCGAAGGCATACGACTTTACGTTAATGCATGAGGTAAAAGCCACCGCTATTCGTCGAACACAGGTGCGTATAGATTCTACAAAGATGTATGGAATTATTTACGATTTAGAAGGGGAAGCCGCTTCACAACTGCAGTTTTTTGTAACCGACAGCGTGAACCACTTCATGCGTGGAGTCCTTTATTTCAGAAATAAGCCCAACGCAGATTCATTAGCGCCGTGCTTGAATTTCATGCGTGAAGATGTCGTGCACATGATTGAAACCATGCGCTGGAAGTAATTACTTCACCCAACGGGTAATCAGCACGATCAACGTAACTACAAAAACTAAAATTGAAATTTTATTAATCCCGTGCATCATGCGCAGGTTAATATCTCCTTGCTCTTTTTTGAAGAGATTCAAGGGGTTCAGGTAGTGAAGGATTTTTTTAAGTATCATTTATTTTACAATTGCGATCATACTAATTTCAACTTTTACGCTCTTGGGAAGTTGCGCCACTTCAACCGTTTCTCTTGCAGGAAACGGTGCAACCATGTACTTCGCATAAACGGCGTTAACCTGCGCGAAATCTGACATGTTTTGAAGGAAGATACTCGTCTTTACTACAGAGCTGAAGTCTGCTCCAGAAGCCTCAAGTAGCGCTTCTAAGTTTTTCATCACAAGTTCCGCTTCTGCCTCAATGGTATCTGGCGTGTATTCACCAGTAGATGGATCAATAGCTATTTGTCCGCTCGTGTATACCATTCCGTTTGCAACAACAGCTTGGCTATATGGACCAATGGGTGCAGGTACTTTTTTTGATTCAATTGCAGTTTTCATTCGTAATGTTGCGTAGTTTTTTCAAACTTCGACATAAAAGGTGGAACACACAAGTAAGAACATATTATTCATCGACAACTTCGATTCATTCACCTACAATTTGGTGCATTATTGCGAAGCGTTGAATGCCCATGTTCACGTGGTTCGTAACAACGAAATTCCGTGGGAAGAAGTATTGACTTACGATGCTGTTGTTCTTTCTCCAGGCCCTGGATTGCCCGAAGAATCAGGTGATTTAATGAAGTTCATAGTCACCTTTTGGGAGCGAATTCCAATGCTCGGAATTTGTTTGGGCTGTCAGGCTTTGGCGCTGCACGATGGAGGAAAACTGAAGAATCTCAATCAAGTGCTTCACGGTATTTCTTCCGAAGTAGAGCAAATAAATAAAGCAGTATTATTCGATGGGTTGCAGAAAAAGTTTGAAGTGGGTCACTACCACAGTTGGGTCATAGACAATGAATTCCTTCCGCCTTCGTTCTATGTAACGGCAAGGAAAAGCGATGGATTGGTCATGGCCATTCAACACAAAGCGTTACCTTTAATGGCCGTTCAATTTCACCCAGAGTCGGTGTTAACGAAGGAGGGGATGCACATGATGCAGAATTGGATTAATTCAATATAGAAAATGGAAATTGTGAAAAAGAGTATTTTGATTATTTGTTTGAACGCCTTGATTTACGGGGCTTTCGCGCAGTCTTATCAGATTGCTGTTTTGAAGTACAAGGGTGGCGGCGACTATTATGCAAATCCAACGAGTCTTCCCAATTTGGTCACATTTGCGAACCGCGAATTGAAAATGAACATCGCCAAAGAAACGCCTTACGTTGAAGTGGGAAGTACTGAGTTGTTCAACTATCCCTTCGTGCATATGACAGGACACGGCAATGTGGTTTTCACAACTGCCGACGTTGAAAATCTTCGTTTGTATTTGCAAAGCGGAGGGTTCTTGCACATTTCAGATAATTACGGATTAGACAAGTTCATTCGAAGAGAAATGAAGAAGGTTTTTCCCGACGCAGATTTCGTTGAGATTCCATTTGGTCATCCTGTTTATCATCAGAAGTACGAATTCAATTCAGGACTTCCGAAAATACATGAGCACGACAACAAGGCTCCGCAGGGATTAGGTATTTTTATAGAAAATCGGTTGGTAGTCTTCTATGATTTCGAATGCGATTTAGGCGATGGCTGGGAGGATTCGAATGTACACAAGGACTCGGAAGCCGCTCGTACCAAGGCGTTTCAAATGGGAGCGAATCTCTTGCAATATGCATTTACCGGAGGCAAGTGAAGAGCTGCGCGAGGCGCTGGAACGTTCAGTAGATAAATACAATCGTCGTTCGTTCATTGCAGAAGATCCGATTAGTATTCCTCATTCCTTCAGTAAAAAAGAGGACATTGAGATTGCCGCTTTTCTAACGGCGACGATAAGTTGGGGCAATCGAAAATCTATTTTAGTCAGTGCGAATAGGCTCATGGAATATATGGATCGAGCCCCTTTCGAGTTTGTGATGAACGCGAAGAAGTCTGATTTCAAATCGTGGAAGCCGTCTATTCATCGAACCTTCATGAAGGAAGATGTTTCTTTTTTTGTGGAATCGTTGCGTAGAATTTATGTTGAAGAAGGTGGAATGGAAGCACTTTTCACAAAAGGATTTTCTTCTGGTGGATCGAAGAAAGCCATCGAATATTTCAGAACTGTTTTTGTTGGAAATGAATTGCACCGTGCCCTGAAGCACGTTGCTAGTCCGGAAAGGAACAGTACCGCGAAGCGCATAAATATGTTTTTGCGTTGGATGGTTCGAAGCGATAAACGTGAAGTGGATTTTGGATTGTGGAAGGGAATTAGTCCTGCCCAATTGTCTATTCCGTTGGACGTCCATTCGGGAAGAACAGCTCGAATGTTCGGCCTCTTGTCACGCACGCAATCTGATTGGAAGGCGGTTGAGGAGTTGGATCGAAGTCTTCGTTTGTATGATGCGAATGATCCGGTGAAGTATGACTTTGCCTTGTTCGGATTGTCGGAAGCGGGATTTGAAAAATGAAAAAAGGGCCTTTCGGCCCTTCCTTGTTGTATTGAAGTTGCAGAGATTACGAAAGCATTTGTTGACGTAGTAAAAATTCGAATTGCGCATTTTGT
>JBJOPP010000161.1:0-7655 GCA_046050685.1 Bacteroidota bacterium | reverse complement strand
AGGCGAACTTCTGGACGCGCATTCAGCGTGATGCTGCCCATCAAACGCACAGCACTCAGCTTGGAGAGCGTGTGACAAAATTGTATCTAGAAGGTTATATCGTGAACAAAGGTGGACTTGGTTACAACGTCACCAAGAAAGGAAAAGAACAAATTGTTGTTCTTTCCAATCTTGAAGAAACGGTTTAAAGCATCTCGTTCGCCAAATTCGCTAATTCACTTCTCTCTCCTTTTTCGAGCGTAATGTGACAATACAAATCTTGTCCTTTTAAGCGGTCCATTACATAAGACAAACCATTCGATTGTTCATCGAGATAAGGTGTGTCAATCTGACGAACATCTCCCGTTAAAATCACTTTTGTGTTCTCGCCAGCGCGCGTAATAATGGTCTTCACTTCGTGCGGAGTTAAGTTCTGCGCTTCGTCTATAATGAATACACAATTCGAAAGACTTCTACCGCGAATGAACGCCAAAGGAGTTATCATGATTCGGCCATCGGCTTGCATCTCATCAATTACCTTTCTCTTCTTTTCATTTTCCGAATATTGTTTCTTAATGAAATTCAAATTATCGAAAAGAGGCTGCATGTATGGCGAAACTTTTTCCTCGGCGTCTCCCGGAAGGAAACCAATGTCTCTATTTGAAAGCGGAATAATTGGACGGGCTAAAATCAATTGATCGAATCCGTTTCTCATTTCCAATGAGCCCGCTAATGCTAACAAAGTCTTTCCCGTTCCCGCTACTCCAGAGATGGTTATTAATTTTATTTCCGGATTCATAATCGCATGAAGTGCGAAAGCTTGTTCAGCGTTCTTCGGTTTAATGCCCATTGCATAAACCTTATCAATACGCTCTATCTTTTTTTCAATTCCTCCATGGAAGGCCAATGCGCTCGATGTTCCAGACTTCAACACATAGAAATGATTGTTCTGTTTCTCCTTGCCTAAAACCTTAGCGTCTTTAAGTTCTCCTGCTGTGTAGAGTTTGCGAATAGCTTCCGCCGAAACATTTTCTAGAATGCTGTATCCCCGATATGCGGTAACACTTTCTTTAACTTTTCCGGTTTTGTAATCTTCTGCGACAATGTCTAGCGCCTTTCCTTTGATGCGAAGGTTGATGTCTTTCGTAACCAACACAACCTTACTTCGCTTCTCTTGCTTCTGCAGAACGATAGCAGCATTTAATATCTTGTGATCGTTTTTCTTCGATTGAAAAATAGCTTCAGCATCGTCGTTTGCCGTTAAATCAATATCAAGAATAATTTTGAACTTTCCTCCGTGTCCATTGCCGAGTGGAATCCAAGTATTCAAGGTATGCGTTGAAGACAGTCTGTCGATGATCCGGATGGTCTCACGGGCTTCGAAATTTTTATTTTCATTCCCCACTTTGAACTTATCTAACTCTTCTAAAACAGTTATGGGAATGGCAACATAGTTGTCTTCGAAACTGTTAATACTGTTGTGGTCGTGCAGTAGAACAGAAGTGTCTAGCACATAAATTTTTCGCTGTTTACGTGGAGCCATATTCGTTAGGTTTTAACGAATATATCTTCTTCATTCAATCAACTAGAAAAAACAAAGTCTGAGTTATTAACCAATTTTACTCAACGGATTTCGAGAAAGATTAACACTTTGGTAAAGGAAAGAAAACATCAACAACAGTATGAGCGAACAGCCCAATCCGCCTTCATCTAACGATTTGGAAAATGTCTTTCCAACGATATCCGGACTGTTAAACAAGAAAGGAATTGACGCACAAATAAGTGCGACAGACCCTACCCATTTACCTTTTTTATTCCATGTTGAAATGAAAATGAGCAACATCAACAAGAAAGGCATAGCCCACAAGAAATGCTCGGTGTCGGTGTGTGTTAAAACGGGAATTAACGCCAGAAGAATAAGCGCTTCATTCGATTGAAATCCTTTCCCAATATTCTTCCAAATAAATTTCAAGTATGTCAATCCAGCTATTGCTAAACCAATAAGCACAGCAGCAATAGGAATCACTGCCATGTGCATAGATGAAAGAATTTTCTGAATGAAAAAGTAGATGGTATTCGGACTGTGATCCAATTGTACGTTGTGCGCTTGAACGGCTTTCAGCCATTGTGAATGAAGAACAACAAATCTATTCGGAACACAGGCCAATAAAACAAGACCTGCTGCTATTAATCCAATGAGTGTGTAGAGCAATACTTTCCATTCCTTTTTCAAAATGAAATAAGGAAGAAGAATTAAAAAATGGATTTTAAAGCAGAGAACAACGGCGTAGATTAATCCCGCCTTTGAGTGCTGTTTGTTTTCAATGGAGCGAACGGACCATAGGGTTAACAGAAGAAGAAGCGCATTGACATTTCCTAAAAACAATTCACGCTCTAACTGATCGCCGAAAAACAAAAACATCATTGTAAGCATGAACCAAACTTCCTTTCCCCATGAGACTTCCTTAAAAAAAGTTCGTTTGAATTCATTCAACAACAAAACAAGAACTGCAGTATTCAGAAAATAAAACAATACCGCAGCTACATCGTATTTCAATAAAGCGAATGGCAAGAAAGGCACGAGCACTTCCGGAGAATATTTGTAGAATCCGCTTGACAATCCGAAAGACTTCCCATAGACTTGTTCTCCATTCATAAGCGCGTCTGCAGCGCCATAGTAGACATTGAAATCGCTTAATTGAAAGCGGTGGTTCACAAAGAGTAGAACCAAGTATAAAACAGGAAGGAGCGCGAACCATCGCGCTCCTTTCCAAAAATATTTAAATTCTTCTTTCAGCATTTCTTACTTCACCATCACACTCACACGCTCTTGCTTTCCGTTTCTGTTGGTTACATGCAAAACGTAAAATCCAGGAGACAACGTTGAAATGTTCAGAACACTTGAAACATTGTTTTCCATTAACACTAATTTTCCAGCTGCATCAAAAGCCTTCACCGTCTTTGGCTCGTTCACATTCGAGAAGAAAATTTCTTGATCTGCCGGCTGAGGATAAACGCTGAAGGAATTTTGATGAAGGTCATTCACACCCAATACCATTTGCGCTACTGAGCTATTCAAACAACCGTTGCTGATTCCAGCGTAAATAAAGGCTCCATCAGCAACAACACCCGTTACATCGAACGAAGGCGTTGTTACACCCTCCAATTCAGTGTAGGTGAATCCTCCGTCCATTGAAACAAACCAAGACACCAACCAAGAAGGATCGTAATTGTCGATGCTCACCACAGAACCGTTTTGTGAAATAATTGGTTCAATAGGCATGATTTCAGAAATTGGGAACGTACCTAAAGTGTATTTAGCAGTGAAACCGTCGATTGTTTCTTGAACTAACTTAATGGTGTAGTTTCCTGGAATTGTGTAAGAATATACATCGGTTGCATGCGCTGTAATGGTATTGCCGTCGCCCATGTCGTAGTAAGCATTCGCTACATTCATATTTATTTGCGATTGATTCTCAAGAGTAATCGTTCCGCAGAAAACAGTGTAATCTAAATCGGCCTTTACTTGAGAAAGGAGACATTGTTGTGCGCCTCTATCATCAGCTTCTTCCAAGAAGTTCACCGTGCAGAATTGTTGGAATGAATTTCCACCTAAAAACACCCAAGAATCCAATGCTGAATCAGAGGCATCAGTAATTGCAAGTGTAATGTGATACGTTTCTCCCACTACCAAACCACCTATTGCCGCATTCATTGGCACAGTATACCCATCGCAATATAAATTTGGAATAAGTAACGTTGAATTATCGTTGTATAAAGTTGCGTTGGTATCTGCATTGATGGTATTGATACTCACCGCAGTGTTTGTGCCTGGCACAAGAGCAAGGTTCACAGCACCGTTGGTATATGAACCAGCGATTCCAGGACCGCTGACAAAGAAACCGAAAATATCATTGTAAGAAGTTCCAACCCACTCAGGGTATTCAGCAGAACCAAAAACAAATTGAAAAGTCATTGAATCACCTGTAGCGATGAAATCGAAATCAAGCTGAGCCAAGTCGTACGTTGCAAAGCCCGTCAAACCAGATAAATCCGGATTACTTACTGTATTCGGCCAATTCGGACCCGCCACGTTACTACCGTTGCTCACTGAAGTGGCTAATCCAGTCGAAAGCACCAGTCCTTCATCAATGCCGAGTGACACCGAATTTCCGTCAGTCAACCAACCGATTTGGGCAGAATCCCCAGTAAATAAAATGTTGTTGACAAAGATTCCATTTGCTAAAAACAAATCTTCTACAGCAGAAGTTTGATCTGAAATCGAATCGACATTAAATTGCGCTTGGCTCGAAAGCGCAGAAGCAGCGAATAAAACAGAATATAAAAGTTTCTTCATAACCTAGTTTTTCAAAATGACTCGGAGACGAGTCATTTGGTTGTCTAAGTTAAGGCAATTCGAAAAACTAAAAAATTATTTCGCTAATTCCCCGAAGCGCTTTTTAAATTTCTCCAATTTCGGAGTAATCATGATGCGGCAATAAGGCTGTTCGCCATTCAATGCATAATAATCCTGATGGTAATTTTCAGCTTTGTAGAAGTTGGTAAACTCGGTAACTTCAGTTACTGCATTGGCACCCCACTCGCCTGTTTCGTTGATGGCTTGAATGGCTTTCATGGCCAATTCCTTTTGTTTCTCGTTGTGATAGAAAATAGCAGAGCGGTATTGTGTTCCAGTATCTGGCCCCTGTCTATTCAACGTTGTTGGATCATGAACCACGAAAAATATTTCCAACAATTGCGAAAACGAAACAACGCGCGGATCGAAATAAATCTGAACCGCTTCTGCGTGTCCAGTTGTTCCGTTACACACTTCCTTGTATGAAGGGTTTTTAATGAAACCGCCTGCATATCCTGACTCAACTTTCGTCACACCATTTACATTCGCGTATACGGCTTCCACACACCAAAAACATCCGCCAGCAAGGGTGGCGACTTCCAAGGTATCGTTCATTTCAACTTTCATAATTTCTCCTTTGGGATTTTCTTTGTTCGACTGTGCGCAAGAGGCAAGTGCTATCATGAACAAGGGTAGTACTAGTTTTAATTTCATTGGAATAATGCTTTCCATATCTCAACTACAATTCAAAATAAATGTTGTTCACGCATTCGAATAATTCGCGTTCCAACTTTAATTTTTGGAAGTACCTTTTTTCCGCGAATCACTTCGCCAAATTCAGTGTAACGTCCGTTTAAGTTTGGCGTGTAAGCCAATGTAATGAACCACTGTGCGCTCTCGGTGTGCTTTCCCGCACTTGCCATTCCAATATGAAGCGGCGCAAAGTTGTGGCCCATAAATTCCGAAGAAATCACATAAGGCATTCCACTCATTCCATCTCCGCGTGTGCATCCGGCTTGAACCACGAAATTCGGCACGACTCTGTGAAAAGCAATGCTGTCGTAGTAATGCTGATTGCACAACTTCAACAAATTCGAAACACTTTCAGGAGCGTTCTTTCCATTGAGTTTAATCACCACGGTGCCTTCATCTGTTTTCAACTTCACCTTGCACGATTGATTTTTCTTCCATTCCTTTTCGGAAGGAAATGAGGCTGTCAGCGGTTGACTCTTCACTAACATGTCCTGCCCAATTTGAACGGCATTCAATGTTTCAATCAATTCATTGTAGGTTTCAACGGTCTCTGCTTTCAAAAACATGGGCAGTGCTTGCTTGAGTGTTTCAATGAGGAATTCATTGCCCTTCAATTTCTCAGCACGCTCTCTTGCCCAGACTGCAAGTTGTGCTATAACTCCCGCATCTTGCGATGTCCATAGAATTGCGAACCAACCTGGAAATAAAACTTCGTTAAAGCTTGGATTACTCTTCGCATATTCCAGAACACATTCGGTAATGGCGTATTGCAAAGCCGGGGGCGCGGTTGGGAAGTCATTAATGACCAACGTGTCTATGAATAAATATGAGTTCGACATCTGGCGCACCCAGAGTATTCTGTGAAACAAATCTTCTGACTCTGAATATCTATGCATGATGAAATTCTGCGCATCGGGATGTCCGTTTTCATTCCACACACCGGCCATCTCTATTTGCTCGCGGCTATTTTCAGGCAGGGCACGCAAGACTTCTCGAATCTGATCAAAATCGAATTGATTGAAATGAATACCTACGCGCATGTAGTTGAAAGCACTTGCTTTCTTCTTTAAGTCTACCCAAAATATATTTGAACTGAAAGTCGAATCCTTAGCCAGCATAACTTGAATTGCTGGCTCGGCTATTTGCTCGTCTTCGCTACAAGCTAAATCGTTGAGCAACGTCCACCATTCATAGCGACTGGCCAATCTTCCAAATTGAATCCGAACGTATTTCGATTTTTCATTTTCAACCCAACGCTTCACCTTCGATTTGTAGAGTGTATCGCTCGGTGCATTTCCAGATAGAAAATTATAGTCGGTTCGCGAAAGAACTTGCGCCAATGCAACACGTGCTTCTTCTTCCCAATTTACAATCTCGTCTTGATCCAAAATAGACTTTACAAAATCTTCTTGATTAATTCTTTTACGAGCAGCCAAGGCCAAGCAGGCATATTGGTGGTGCGGAATCGTTGGTTTTCTTCTGTAGTCATCGAATGTTTTCATTGCGTCTTCGAGGCGAACACCCAGCGAAGCGGTTTCCGGCAACGACTTGGCTAAAGCCATCCATGATTCTTTGACCAATTTTTTATCTAACGCGTTTAGTATAGTCGTCTGCAATGCTTCCACGCGCTGAATATTGGAGCCTTCAATTTGTCCAAGTGCATATGCGGCAGCAGCCATCGTTTCGTAATGCTTCGGAATAGTTACCGAATTTCTTAGATTGAAAAGGAGAAAAATCAAATCTTGAATATGCTCGGCCTTTCCCCAGGTGGCTGCTTGTTGAGCTGCTCGAAGTTGAATATCGGGATCGGAAGATTTTAATCCTTCAGCAAGCGTTGCACCTCTCGATTCGCTGAGACGTAAATCGAACTCGTAAATTTTATTTTGAGAAAGAATTGAAGAATTAAAAAGAAAAAACGCACTGAAAAAAAGAAGAACTCTCATTATTTTTCTACCATTGGAACTGAAACGTTCAATTGAAAATACACCATATCCTTTTCCATTAAATCGAAACGATAAGACCAGCCCTTTTCCGCCTTCTTTGCTATGGTTAGCAACCCAAGACCAGCTCCGCCTTTATCGCTTAAGCCCTCGTCTTTCAGACGTTGACGAATCTTCGTGCGAAGGTCTTCCTTGTCAAATTCAGTGAGTAACTCCAAACGGCGCATGAGTGAGCGAGCGGAAGACACATTCAACATATTTCCTGTACACAAACGGAAATAATCGTTTCCTTTCGCAACAACAGAATAGGCATTCATTAAACCGTTGTCTCCTCTTTCTCCGTGAATGGAAATGTTTTGCAACATCTCTACCAATACGGTTACCACTCGTTTTGTGGTTTGACGAAGATCTTTTCTATTGATATCGGTGCAAGAAATTGCTTCAAGAATGTGTTCGTTTCTATTCGGAGTAAAGTCGCCAAAATGAGCAAACACAAGCAATTCAGCGCTTGAATCCAAAAGAACATCACCCACTACTTTATGGTAGTCGGCATGTATGTGTTGCAATTGTTTTACTTCTTGGTTCGACATAATTTCCTAAAAGACTTTACCAAATATAACTGAAAA
>JBJOPP010000160.1:0-3372 GCA_046050685.1 Bacteroidota bacterium | reverse complement strand
AATTCACAGCCGTATCATTCTTGCTTTCCTCCTACTCTCTGTATTTACCGATCTGGGTAATTCTTATCTGTGGGAAAGGCGAGAAAACAACTTGCACTTAATTAACATCTATGAGTATTTGGCAATTGTAGTTGAAATTGGATTTATGCTCTGTGTTGTGAAATTCAAAAAAGGATTCGTCTTCGTTACCTCTATCCTGGTACTTACCTATTTGCTTTTGCATGGGATCTACAATTACAGGTATGGTTTCTCGGAGGCATCTTCAATCCTATCTTTCATCTTTTCTTTGATGGTTTGTATTTACGCTTCCATTGTTTCCTTCAGAATACTTTCGGGTAACTTAGAACAATTCAACAAGTCGAAGTTCTTATTAATACCTGTTCTCGGATATTTCATTTTTGAAACATCTTGTCTTATTCCGGTTTGTATGTTTAGCATAGATTTAAACAAAGAAGATGAAAAATTCCTATTTGATTTTTACAATGCTGTTTTGGGTATTGGTAGCATCGTGCGCAATATTCTCTTTGCAGTATATTTCATCATTGAAAGAAAGTACCAGCTCAATCGACAATCCATGAACTTTTCAATAGACCAATGAATTCCATAAGCACCGTTGTCATTTACGCCGTAATAGCTCTTGGCATATTTGCTTTGCTTATTGCCGTTTTAGCTTTTCTATTGGTCAGAAGAATGGGGCAAGCCGTTAAAGAAAAAGAGTTGCACAGCAAACAAATACGTGAGACGGTTATTCAGACTCAGGAATTGGAAAGATCGGTTTTAGCAGACAACTTACACGACGATTTTGGTCCACAGCTGGGCTTCTTGTATCGACAACTCCGTCCAGAGCACAATGCAGATGAATCTATAAATATTACGCCCCTCGAGCGCTCAAGCATCTATAAGAAATTAGACGAACTTATTTCAGACATTCGAAAATACACCTCACAAATTTATCCGACGCAGTTGAAGGAAATTGGTTTAATGAATGCGCTGGAGCAGAATTTATTCGACATTCAGAAAAATATCGAAATCCGATTTTTCAATAATTTAGATCGCGACTTGAATTTCGACGATTCGAAGGAATTGGCTGTTTACCGAATAGCGAACGAGGTTTTGAATAATATTCTTCGTCATGGCAAACCAACCTTTCTCGACTGTGAAGTGAATAATGTCGATAATCATTTGCAAATTGTATTCACCCACGACGGTATTCCTTTCGGTCAACAAGAGTTCATAGCATTGGCGCAGAGTCAGAACGGAAGAGGCTGTTCTTCCATTCTCAACAGAACCTTGTTGCTTGAGGGGACGGTCGAATTTTACCATATTTTAGATCAGTATGCCTGTGTTAACATTCAAATTCCAATGCCATGAGCGTTCCAATTAAAGTAGCGATAGTAGATGACCACACGATTACCAGAGAAGGGATTAAGGAACTGTTGAATCAAGATTTCAGCAACCGATTTCTCGTTGTTGGTGATTTTTCCAACGGAAAAGAATTCTTGAATTTCTTAAAAGACGACGTGTGCGACGTTGTGCTTATGGATATTCATATGCCGGTAAAGACGGGCGACAGCACCATTGAAGTCTTGTCAAAGGTTCATCCGGAAGTATCCGTGGTTGTGTTAAGCATGATAACCATGGAGTATATGATTGACAAGGTTATGGCTGCTGGTGCAAAAGCCTATCTCCCGAAAGAGGCGGATATTAATGAGATTAAAAATGCCTTGGTGGCGGTTAGTGAGAAGAAGATGTATTACAATCATCTTGTTTCCGAGGAAAGCATGCTTGCATTCAAAGACAGAAAAAAAGTCTCTCAGGAATTATCGACTCAAGAGCGAATTGTCATGAATTGTTTAATTGAAGGCCAATCGAATTCAGAAATTGCCGAGCGATTGAACATTAGTATTGGCACGGTGAAAAAGCACAAGGAGCACATTTTGAGGAAAACGAAGTGCAAGCGAACGTTGCAATTGTTGAACTACGCGCTTCACATGGGGCTGTTAGATGGTCAGAAAGAATTGAAAATTTAAGGTTAATCCACGAAGTGGACAAATCCCGAAGGGATAAATCCTTTCAGGACAAATCCCGAAGGGAAAAATCCTTTCTGGACAAATCCCGAAGGGAAAAATCCTTTCAGGACAAATCCCGAAGGGATAAATCCTTTCAGGACAAATCCCGAAGGGATGCATCCGCTAGCGGACTTATCCACGTTGTGGATGTATCCTGAAAGGAGCTTCGCTCCTACGTCTTTCGACGTATTTTTCGCCTCCACCACTCCTACTCTATTTCTCGCCGATGCTCCCAAGTGACCTATAACACTAGCGAATAGACAATAAATGTTTTTGGGATGGAAAGAACTGGTGAGGGCTTGAATGATATGAATAGATTATTTAATTACCTTTAAAATGCGCAATTAAACAACAACTATGACAATTAGAATCATATTCACATTCGGATTGCTATTAATGATTGAAAACGTGTCGTTTGGGCAATCTGACTCCTCTTCCATTGGAAAAAACCATGATAAAACTTTAAATCAAAGCAGCCAAGCTGACTCAGCAACAGTTTTTGTATCCTTCACTGTGGAAACCACTGGTAAGATAACGAATGTGCAGGTTTCTAAAATAACGTGTAAAAAATGCAGCAAAGAATTTAAGGAAAAACTAAAATCAGAATCAATAAAAACTATCCAATCAATGTCTGATTTTGAGCCACAAAAGGAGAGAATGAATTACACTCTACCCATTAAATTTGAATTAACAGATTAAAAAATAACGTTGAACTCAACTTTTAATGTTGATCCAATTTCGATTTTTTGACATCAAAAAAGCTGTTGCAATCATCATGACACAAATTAAAATGAACAAAACATTGACATTATTCCTGACACTTTTTGCGTTGAGTGTATTGGGACAAAAAAATCCGACAGCCGAAGCGCACTCTATTGTAGCGGAAGGTAAACTTCTGTATAAATCAGAAATGGCCTCGTGGTATGGTACAGATTTGTTTTTGGAAAATTATAAAAACAGAGAAAACATTGGTGGTTACTTTTCCTATACAGACCAAGACATTGTAAAATGTATTTTCTTCTCGAAAGCAGAAAGTCCAAAAGTAATTGGGACAATTTCTTTTGACAGCACCTTCAATGTTAAAACAGCTAAAACCGACTTGACTGAAAGAGATTATACACAAGCTGAAAACGACTTGTATCAAATCAGAAAAATTGCATCAGACGAATTGAATACAAACAAGGACGGACTATTCAAGTTTTACAAGAACACAAGCCCCAATATAATCCCGCTGATAAACGGACAAGAAAAGAAAGTATACATATTGACTGGACCGCAACAAAGTGGTGTTATGATTTTTGGC
>JBJOPP010000159.1:0-2709 GCA_046050685.1 Bacteroidota bacterium | reverse complement strand
GAACAGCTTCACTCATCATGGAATTGCCAGCGTCGTCGCCAGCGCCGGCCTCCTCGGGAGGAGCTTCCAACTCAACTTCCATCTCTTGAACGACAGGAACAATGGGCTTCACAATGAGCTTATCCGGAGTGGAACTAATGAAATAACCGAAAAGCATCACGAAGGCATAGCCCAACACGCCTATGAGAATAGACGAGGTCCATGTATTCGATTGTTTCGGGTGAAGTTTTATCATGTTTCCTGCAACGAAAATAAGACTTTTATTATTTTCTATTGCGTTAAAACATCGCTTCACTATATTTGATTCAAATTACAAGCAAAATGAAAAAAATTATCGCATTCGTTGCAATGTCTATCTTCTTCGCAGGAGTAGCATCTGCTCAAGTTGAAAATACAACGACAACTCCTGAAAAGAAAACGGAATGTACCAAGTCTAAAGAGTGTTGCAGCAAGTCTGCCGCTACTCAAAGCGCTGAAAAGGCACAGTGTTCTGCAACCAAGACAGAAGGTAAATCAGAGTGTTGCAGCAAAAGCGCAGCAGCTGACGCTAAAAAAGGAAAGAAGAAAGGAAAAGAGTGTTGCTCGAAAGATGCTGCTACAAAAGGTGAGCACAAAGAGGGATGCAAAGAAGGAGAGAAGAAAGACTGCTGCAAGAAAGCAGGTGAAAAATAATTAATGAATTTCATTAAGAAATATTAAACCTCGGAGACTCTCCGAGGTTTATTTTTGTAACCAAATTAAAGAGCCGTGAAGAATTCATTCGATGTAATTATTGTAGGAGGAGGAATAGTTGGTGCAGCTACCATGTATAAAATACAAATGGCTTATCCGAATAAGAAGATTTTGTTACTGGAAAAGGAAAGCGGATTGGCAGACCATCAGACCGGGAACAACAGCGGAGTTATTCATTCTGGAATTTATTACAAACCCGGTTCGAAGAAAGCCATCAACTGTGTGAACGGAAGAAGAGAGCTTGTGGCTTTCGCGAAGGAACACAACATTCAACACGACGTTTGCGGAAAGCTCATTGTTGCGGTGGATGAATCGGAACTTCCTTTTCTAAATAAAATTGAACAGCACGGCGTAGAGAACGGTATTGAAGATATGCGTCGCGTTACTCCCGAAGAAATTCGAGAAATTGAACCGCACTGCATTGGAATAGACGGATTGTTTATTGGTTGCACAGGTATTATTGATTTCCGCGGAACAACAAACAAATTAGCGGAATTGTCGTTGAAAGCGAATTCACTATCTGAAGTTCACACTTCAGAGGAAGCTTTGAAGTTTGAGCATTTGGAAAACTCAACAGTTGTTATAACAAACAAAGCAAAATACGAAGCCGCTCACCTAATTGTATGCGGTGGACTTCAAGCCGATCGATTGGCAAGGAAAGATGGAGTTAACTTGAAAGAACAAGTCGTTGGTTTCCGTGGAGATTATTATGAACTCACACACGACGCGAAGCACAAGGTGAAGAACTTGATCTATCCTGTTCCAAATCCAGACTTCCCATTCTTGGGCGTGCACTTCACGCGCATGGTTGACGGTTCTGTTGAATGCGGACCCAATGCGGTGTTCACATTCAAACGCGAAGGATACGGAAAGACAGATTTCAGCTTACGTGATACGTGGGATGCATTAACCTACAAAGGCACTTGGAAACTTTTCTTTTCCAATATGAAATTTGGAATCGATGAATACAGAAGAGCTTTCAGTAAAAAATTATTCTTGAAAACCCTTCAACGTTTACTTCCATCTTTAACCATGGAAGACATTGAACCAGGAAGAGCAGGCGTGCGCGCATTGTTGCTTCGTGAAGACGGAGACACCCGCGACGATTTCAGAATAGAGTATACAAAAAGGAGCATTCATGTGTTGAATGCCCCTTCTCCTGCGGCAACCGCATGTTTGGCTATTGGTGGAGATATTCTACAAATGGCCGAAGAACATTTTGGTTGGAAGAAATAACGTTCTTCTATTCCGAAATAGCGCCGCTACTTAAAGGCAAATCGCGACTTACTTTTCTGAACAGTCCTTGCAAGACTTTGCCCGGACCTACTTCAATGACTTCGCTGCATCCGTCTGCTATCATAGCATTCATGGTTTGCGTCCAACGCACAGGCGCAGTCAATTGAACAATCACATTCTTTTTAATTTCTTCCGGATCTGAAACGGCTGAAGCCGTTACGTTTTGATAAACAGGACAAACGGGTGTGTGGAAAGGAGTTGCAGCAATAGCAGCTTCCAATTCAACACGAGCAGGCTCCATTAACGGACTGTGGAAAGCACCACCAACCGGAAGTTTCAACGCACGCTTTGCACCCGCAGCCAACAAAGCTTCACATGCTTTGTCAATGGCTTCGTTCTCTCCAGAGATAACCAACTGTCCTGGACAATTGTAATTCGCCGCAACAACAACACCCTCGGTTTCTGCACAAACTTTTTCAACGACTTCATCTTCAAGATTTAAAATAGCCGCCATGGTGGAAGGATTCGCTTCGCAAGCTTTCTGCATAGCCATTGCACGCGCATAAACCAACTTAATGGCATCTGCGAATTCAAGTGTTCCGTTAGCTACCAAGGCACTGAATTCACCCAAGCTGTGTCCTGCAACCATGGAAGGTTGAAAAGAATCGCCCATAGCTTTAGCCATAGCAACACTGTGCAAGAAAATAGCGGGTTGTGTAATATTGGTTTGCTTTAATTCTT
>JBJOPP010000158.1:0-7167 GCA_046050685.1 Bacteroidota bacterium | reverse complement strand
ACTTCCCACTGCCACTTACTCCTGTTACACACGTGAAGGTTCCCAATGGAATTTCAATGGTCTCTCCTTTCAGGTTATGTCCGCTCGCTCCCTTCAATACCAACTTCTTTCCGTTGCCTTTGCTTCTTTCCTTCGGGACAGGGATGTTTGATTTTCCACTTAAATAATTCGCGGTAACGCTTCCGATTTTCAAAAAATCTTTTGGCTTACCAGCAGCAACCACATGTCCACCGTGCCTTCCGGCACCAGGGCCAATGTCTATGATGTAGTCACTTTCCAACATCATGTCTTTGTCGTGCTCTACGACAATGACGCTGTTTCCACCGTCGCGCAAGTCTTTCAACGAACGAATTAATTTTTCATTATCGCGCTGATGCAATCCAATGCTCGGTTCATCCAAGATGTATAGCACACCAACCAGCTGCGATCCGATTTGAGTGGCCAATCGAATGCGTTGTGCTTCTCCTCCGCTCAATGTCTTCGCACTTCGATTTAAATTCAAATAGCCCAATCCCACGTTCAGCAAGAACTTCAGACGGGTGCGAATTTCTTTCAAGGGTTCGCGTGCAATAATTTCTTGCTTGTTGTCGAAACTTGAATCGATGTCTTCGAACCACGCACTGAGCTTTTCAATGTTCAAAGCGCTTAATTCTGAAATGGTTTTTCCGGCTACTTTGAAATGACTTGCGGTGTCTTTCAAACGTGCGCCTTTACAGGTAGGACAAGCTTTTTTATTCATGAAGGTCTCGGCCCATTTGCGAACCGCAGGGCTTCCGTCTTCTTCGGCATGTCTTTCAATGAACGCAATGAGTCCGTCGTAGCGGGTATTCATGGTTTGTCCGTTCGACATTTCCACTTCTACCTTATCGTCGGTTCCGTAGAGTATGACTTGAATGGCGTCTTCGTCTACTTCCTTCAACGGCGTATTCACGGTGGCGTCGTACATTTTCAAGATGGCAGCTACCTGTTGGTTGATCCAAGAATTCTTGTTTTCACCCAATGGAGTTATTCCGCCTTGCTTAACTGTCTTCGAATTATCTGGAATTATTTTCTCAATGTCAATTTCCGCAACTTCACCCAAACCGCTGCAGTAGCTGCATGCGCCGTATGGACTGTTGAAGGAAAAGAGATTCGGTTCAGGTTCAGGAAAAGAGATTCCTGAAGTTGGACACATGAGGTTCTTCGAAAAATGAAAGAGCTTCTCGTTGTCCAATTCCATGACCATCACATCTCCTTTGCCCATTTTCAGAGCGGTCTGAACTGTAGCCTTCAAACGCGGATTGTTCGGTTCCACCGAAAAACGATCGACCACCAATTCAATGTCGTGCACCTTGTAACGATCGAGCTTCATGTCTTTCGTCATTTCCTTCAACTTCCCATCTATTCGCACACGCACATAGCCTTGCTTCATGAGCGAATCGAAGAGTTCGCGGTAGTGTCCTTTGCGGGCTTTCACCAACGGAGAAAGAATGGCAATCTTCTTCGACTTAAAATCTTTGGATATTTTTTCAATGAGTTGCTCTTCGGTGAAGCGAACCATTTTCTTTCCTGTTGAAGGGCTGTATGCGTCGGATGCACGTGCATACAACAAACGCATGAAGTCATAGACTTCAGTGATGGTGCCTACTGTAGAACGAGGATTGCGACTAACGGTTTTTTGTTCGATGGAAATAACCGGAGAGAGTCCGTTTACTTTGTCGACATCTGGACGCTCCATTTCACCCAAGAACTGACGGGCGTAAGCGTTGAAGGTTTCCATGTATCTGCGTTGACCTTCGGCATAAAGCGTGTCGAAGGCTAACGAAGATTTTCCACTTCCAGAAAGGCCGGTTATTACAACCAGCTGATTTCTTGGAATGGTGAGATCTATATTTTTAAGATTGTTTTCCCGTGCGCCGAGAATTTCAATTTTTTCTTCTTCCATAGTTAGTCACGCGCGGGAAGCACTTTGCCGCTGCATTTACCAAAACCCACTTTCACCCCATCTTGTTCAGCGTAACCGGTAATTGTAACAGTGTCGCCATCGGCTATGAACGAACGTGTTGAACCATCGGGCATTTGAACAGGCTTCGTTCCTTTCCATGCAATTTCGAGCATGCTTCCGAAAGAGCCTTCATTCGGTCCGCTAATGGTTCCGCTGGCCATCATATCGCCACAACGAATGTTACATCCGCCTACTGAATGATGTGCCAATTGCTGATTCATGTTCCAATACATGTGTTTGAAGTTGCTGTTTGAAACAACTTGCTTCACGCCAGATTCGGCTTCAATTTCAACCTGAAGATTGATATTTATATTCTTAATTCCGTTGTACTGTAGGTATGGAAGAACCTCCGGTTCCTGCAATGGGCCTATGGTTCTGAAAGGTTCTAGAGCATCTAATGTCACTATCCAAGGTGAAACCGTAGATGCAAAGTTCTTCGCTAAGAATGGACCGAGCGGCACATATTCCCAACGTTGAATATCGCGAGCACTCCAATCGTTGAAGAGCATTAATCCGAAAATATAATCGTCGGCTTCTTGCGTTGAAATGCGCTCTCCCATTGGCTTTCCATCGAATGTAATGAAGGCCATTTCCAATTCGAAGTCGAGTTGCTTCGTTGGTCCGTAGGTTGGAAGTGTCTCGTCTGAAGGATTGATTTGTCCGCATGGACGTGTTACTTCTGTTCCGTCAACCACAATACTTGAAGCTCTTCCGTGATAGCCCACTGGTAAGTGTTTCCAGTTTGGAAGCAATGCTTTCGCGGGATCGCGAAACATCATGCCTACGTTTCTTGCGTGGTCTATGCTGCTGTAAAAATCTGTGTAATCTCCAATTTCAACTGGAAGGTGCATTTGCACTTCACTCATTTTGATCAGGCATGAACGAAGTTCGTCTTTCACCACTGCATCTTGATTTGCATTCAGCAAATCGGCCAGACGCATGCGCAAAGCAGAGCACGCTTTCTTGCCGTGCTTCATCATTTTATTCAACGAATGCGTGCGGTATTCTTCAGCGCCGAAGGGTAAAGCAGAAATATGATTCTGCTGGAAAACGCGATAAATATCTAAGACGTAATTACCAATTGCTACTCCCACACGAAGATCTCCTCTTCCTGTTGAGAATATTCCGAAAGGAAGATTTTGTATCGGGAACTCAGTATTCTCGGCACCTTCAACCCAAGTCTTTTCACTAAATGGAATGATATTTTTCATACGCTTTATTTTCACTTCAAATGTACTTCGCTTTTCTGTTCTTTCTAACTTGCGGTCGCATGAAAAAATCAACGAAGTATATTCTGGTCGGAACAGCATTTTTCCTGCTTGGACTGCACTTTTCGTTGAGTGCGCTGTATGCCTTTCGAAGGCATTACGAAATTCAACTGGTTGAATCGGTGGCTAACCGATACGGATTTCCTTTTTTTCATCAGGGATACAGCTTATTCGTGCCCATGGCCGAGTTCGATGATTTTCTTGAAGTCCGCTACCGTGAAGGCGGACAGTGGACTTCGTTTCAGGAAGTTGGAAAGCTTTACGAGTATAGCGTCGACAGTAAGCTGCGTCAGTTCGAAGAGTTTTCTACCGCGAACTTGAACAATCAGATCGTCAACAATCTGTATTGGAAAGACGGTGTTCGTCAGCTTGAACGCATTGAGCAGTCGACTGATTACGGAAGAGCCGTGTACTTCTGTCAGCGCCTGGAACGCGCTAAGCGCAAGCTCACGCATTCGCATACCTACATCGATTCCATGCAAGTTCGTTTGGTTTATCACTTCCACCCGTTGCATGGCGAGCAGAAAGAAGACGTGTTTGAATTCAGTAAGGTTTTGGTTGAAATTGACAAATGAAAGAGCGGATAGATAAATATGTTGAAGGGTTATTTGTCCCCTACTCGTCCTCTTGGAACGAGCGCACATTCGTGAGTTTGGTCTACGCTTGGTTCGTGTTCTTCGCCTTCTGGAATTGGCATTCGGTGTGGTTAATTTGGGGGGAAGACAGCGTCTGCATTCGTTATGGCGCCGATGATACAAGACTCAACAACTTGGTGTATGCCTTAATGTATAATTTGAAATGGTTCAAGCCGGTGTTCATTGTGCATTTGGTGGTTTCCTTTTTCTCGATCTTTCATTTCAGAGGAGTCTTCTTCTTCCGGGCTGCCGCGTGGCTTTCAGCCTTGTGGATATACTATGCGGGAATAAATGCCATGAATGCGGGGTATGTCTACATGATGCTCTTAATGTTCTACTGCATTCCCTATTCGTCGAAAAGCACGAAACCCTTTTGGTCGTTTTTATCACGGCTTTCCTTGTTGGCCGCGGGAATTCAAGTGGGATTGATTTACTTCTACACTTCCATTTACAAACTCACCAGTTGGCAATGGTTATCGGGTGAAGCCATTTATCAGACCTTCGTGAGCGATTGGTTTAGCAACGAAACGTTTAAGAATTTCACATTGGGTGCTCCTTATTTTATTTCGATAATCTTCGCTTATATCATCATGCTCTTTCAGTTGTCATTTCCAATTATTATCAATTGGAAGAAGACTCGCAAATACGCTGTTATTCTGGGAATTTCAATTCATCTATACATTGGCATTTTCATGCACATGTGGGATTTCGCGTTGGCGATGATGATTCCGTACACGCTGTTTACCCGGAGGGATGACACAATAAAGTTGTGATGACAGCAGAGCTGATGACA
Source organism: Bacteroidota bacterium (assembly GCA_046050685.1). Taxonomy (GTDB): domain Bacteria; phylum Bacteroidota; class Bacteroidia; order Flavobacteriales_D; family Sanyastnellaceae; genus CAIZGX01. The sequence continues at coordinate 2,487 of JBJOPP010000158.1, read as the reverse complement.
GACAAGTCGGATGACCCTGCGGGAGGATTAGTTTAAATTCGGATCCTCGGGAAATTTAGATAGGATCTTTCCTTTCGGGCCCATGCGGTCCATGACTTCCTTCCAGACGTTGTTTTCTTTCGAGTTCATGATCAACTTGGAAGGGACGTTCACCACGAACCAAGACTTGGCCGTGATTTCTTCTTGAAGCTGTCCGATAGACCAACCGCTGTATCCTACGAAAAAGCGAATGGCATTTTCAGGAAGTTTTCCGGTTTCAATAAGCTCACGAATGCGCGTGAAATCTCCTCCGTACCAAACACCGTCTAAAATGGGAGTGCTGCCTTCAATCTCTTCTCCCAACGAATGAATGTAAAAGAGACTGTCGTTCTTCACCGGACCACCAAGGCTCACGCGTCCGGGCATCTCTGGGAAGTTCGCAATGATCTTGCTAATCGGTAGGTCTATGTAATTGTTCAACACAAATCCGAATGAGCCTTCTTCGTTGTTTTCACACAACAAAATTACAGTCCGATGAAAAAACGGATCGCTGATGTATGGCTCAGACAACAAGACTTGTCCACGCTTCGGCACAGTGCTATCGCTCGGTTGAAAATTCACAGAGCTAAAATAGGAATTCCTTACTTTCGCAGCATGCGTTTTCAATTATTCCTTTTTCTTTTCCTCCTTCCATTTGTAACCCTTGCCCAACCTGGCGGAGGAGGCGGTGCCTCGTTCCGACATTTCGGAGTTCCTGGAAAAGATTATACTTCCGAACTCTGCTTGAAACACATGAAGCTGCAACTGATGAGCGGTGAGCATTCAAACATCATTGACTCTGAACAAAAAGAAATTCGCAGTTTACATTTGGAACACAACGGTTGGTCGGCCCGATATACATCAATGGAATACCGACAAATAATGAACTATTACCGTTTGGTTTGGACAGAAGGCAAAGACTCTATGGTGGTTATCTTTTCGAACCTGATGCCCGAAAACGGCGCAGGATTTTCAGAAACGTTCGACAGTCTTGTGTTTATGCCCGGACATTATGAATTGCGTCTATCGCAAGACCCGCGCATACATGGATATGATAGTTTCACTCCGAGAACGCATCTGAATTGGTTCAAGGAAAATGCTGCTAGCACTTATTTTCCGACGCGTCCGTCCTATTCCTTCTATTATTATTACAACGCCGCGCATCAAGAAAATTCTCGAGTTAGATACGAAGATTCTGAACCTCATTTGATTAAAGCACAACAAATGGCCGAGGGGTTCGATCAAAAAAAATTAGTGCTCACGGAACGCATTCGTTTTCATCGTTTAAAATTCAATACTGAAACAGCCCTGAATCTTGCCTTGGAATTGGATTCACTTTGTTGCTCGGTGAGCAGACTCGACAATTCAGCATGCAATGTTCTTATTGAAATTTATACCGAACTTAAGGAATATGAGAAAGCGCTTCCCTACTACGCAAGACTCTCAAAGCAATACAACGACGCAAGTAATCTGATATGCGAAGCGATTTTCCTTGAAATGAAGTTGAATCGTTCCGAAGAGGCTATCGCAATTTGTGAAATTCTGCTTAGTCGCATTCCCGAAGATCACATGAAGCAATATCCCATCGGACTTTCACCGCATGCAGAAACCATTCTGCACATTGGCGAAATCTTTTGGCATGCGAACAAACCCAAAGAAGCGAAATTCTATTTTGAACTCGCGATTCAAGTGGGGGCTTTCCATACCAGCGACGATCGATATTTGTATTTATTCGGAACCTATATTGAAAAATTTCCAACCGAAACCACCTTCTACATATGCAGAGCCGCCGCCAATATTGGAAGAGCGCCTTATCTCGGTTGGGGCAACATGACGCGCATTGCTTGCTTGGAAGCCATTGAAGATTGCGACAACGCTATGAGACTTGGACGAAAAGATTTTTTGGTGAATTACACGAAAGGACAAGCCATGCAACTGATTAAAAAGAATGAAGAGGGATTGAAAGTAGCCGACGAATGCATTCGTTTGGAACCGAAAGACCCCAGAGGATATTTGTTGAAGAGCATGTTCTACAACGACATTCGCACCGAAGATGCCATGAAAAAAGCGGAAGAATACCGCGTTGAATTTCGCAATCGTCTAGAGAGCTTCAAATTCAAATTTCATTATTAGAAAATTCAAAGTGTATGCGCACTGTCGCGTTATCTTTGCCGCATGGATGAATCGAGACTTTCTGCCCTTCGCGCCGAACTGAATAAAATTCACAAGTGGCCAAGCAAGTACATGTTTAAGTTTATTGTACCATCATTCGAAGAACGCGTAACGGCAGTGAAATTAATCTTTGGTGAAAGTGCGCATTTCGAGATGAAGTGGAGTGCAAATGGAAAATACACCTCTATTACGGTTCATGCTATGATGATGAGCGTTGATGAGATTTTCGAGAAATACGAGGAAGCTGCAAAAATTGAAGGAATAATAAGTTTATAATATGAAGACATTTGAATTGTT
>JBJOPP010000157.1:0-6601 GCA_046050685.1 Bacteroidota bacterium | reverse complement strand
TATTTCTTTATATTCGTTGCCCTAAAGTAAACCTATTAATAATTTAACAAATGAAAAAAGCTCTACTATTGATGGTTGTTGCCGTAATGTCGTCAACAATGTCTTTCGCTCAGTTGCCTGCTGGATCGTTTGGTCAAGATTTCACAATCACTGACCAATTCGGTGTTTCGCACAACTTGTACAACTACTTAGATCAAGGATACACTGTATACCTTGACGTATCTGCAACATGGTGCGGACCATGTTGGAACTTCCACAACTCAGGTGCATTGGATGATTTGTATATCAACCACGGTCCTGCTGGCGCTCCTGGAGTTTCTGCTAACACTACTGACGAAGTAATGGTTATCTGGATCGACGGTGATGGTACAACTACTGACGCTGACATGGCTGGTACTGGTGCTAACACACAAGGTAACTGGTTAAACCCAGCAGGAACTGCTATCGAGTTCCCAATGGCTAACCCAGCTACTGCTTTAGCGAACACAATCAACAACGATTACGCTATCGCTTATTTCCCAACTATCTACCGCATTTGTCCTAACCGTATCGTAACTGAGGTTGGTCAATTAGATGGTGCTGGTTTGTATGCTACTCTTCAAGAGTGTCCTCCTCCAGCTTTCCAAAACAATGACCCTTCAATGTTAAGCTACGATGGTGATTTGGCTACTTGCGGAAACGTTGACGTTGCTGTAACTATCCAAAACAACGGTACTACTGCATTAACTGCTTGCACAATCACTGTAACAGGTGGTACTGCTCCAGTTACTTTCAACTGGACTGGTAACCTTGCTACATACGCAGTTGAAACTGTAAACGTTGGAACTGTTACTTTAACTGGTCCTGCTACATTGAACGTTGCTATCACATCTGCTGATGACAACACAGCTAACAACGGAACTGCTGCTGCTATCGCATTCGCTGATAACGGTACAACTCACGTTAAACTTGACATCTTATTCGACCGTTACCCAGAAGAGTCTTCTTGGGTTATCACTGACGACGCTGGAAACACTGTAGCTTCTGCTGATTACAGCGTTGCTCCACTTCCTGCTGACAACTCTACTAAAATCGTAGATGTATTCCTTCCTTCTACAGGATGTTACACTTTCACTGCAACTGATGCTTACGGTGATGGTTTCTACGATATGCAATGGGGTGCTGCTGCAAACGGTCATATGATTGTTACAACAGTTAATGATGCTGGTGCTACATTCTCTACTTTGTGGAACTACGATGGAACTTACAACTTCTCTGAAGCTGCTGCTCCTTCTAACGTAAACACTGTAGTAGGTATCGAAGAAGTTAGTCTTTCTGCTGGTGTTAGCGTTTATCCTAACCCTGCAAACGATTTCATCAATGTTGCTTACGGTTTAACTAACAACAGCGTTGTTACAGTTGACGTTATCAATGTTCTTGGAGAGCGTGTAATGACTGAGTACGTAGGTAGCCAAGCTGCTGGAAACTACACTTCACGTTTAGATGTATCTAACCTTTCTGCTGGTGTTTACATGTTGAATGTAACTATCAACGGAACTGTTAACACTGTACGTGTTTCTGTAAAATAATCTTGATTTTTTCAAGGAATAAGAGCCGACGATGCGTCGGCTCTTTTTTTTTGGTACAGTCATTGGCTAAAGTTTTTTACTTTTAAAAAAAATATTTATGCGTCTTTCAATTTCAATCCTCTTCTTGTTTGTTTCACTCGGATTATCCGCACAAGAAACATTACCAAGTATCTCGTTAAAAGATCTCAACGGAAAAACAATCAACACTGCTAATCTTGCCCAAGATGGCAAACCAACTCTGATCTGTTTTTGGGCAACCTGGTGCAGCCCTTGCAAAAAGGAACTCAACAATTATTTAGATCTATACGAAGAGTGGCAAGCAGAGACCGGCGTGAAAATTATTGCAGTTTCTATCGACGACCAACGCTCGGTAATGCGTGTTGCACCCTATGTAAGCAGTGTTATGTGGCCTTATGAGATTCTACTCGACAGCAACAAACAATTCGCACAAGCTTTGGGAGTAAACAATGTGCCCCATACTTTTTTAGTTGATGGAACTGGCAAAATCGTTTGGCAGCATAACAACTATGCTGAAGGCGACGAAGCTGAAGTTCATGAGCAACTATTAAAATTGAAGCACTAATTCTCTTCATTCCTCTTTATAAGCCCGAAAGGGCTTTTTTTATTTCAGAATGCGCCGTATTTTCGACGCTCAATGAATAGAATGAAAAAGCTACTTATATTTTCAACCTTGCTTGTTTTCGCTTTTGGCGCTCAGGCTCAAGGCGATCCAAAAAAAACTGGACAATTACATGGTAATTTCCAATTTCTCTCTCAACAATACAGCGAAGACAGTCTTATTGGAGCTACGGTTCCGCCCGCTACTACAGCGATCAATGGTTTTGGTAACCTCATGTATACCCAAGGTGGATTTAGCGCAGGAATGCGCTTTGAAACGTATAATAACGCTATTCAGGGATTCAGCGCTCAAAACAGATACAAGGGCACCGGAATAGGCAATCGTTACATTCAATACCAAGACAGCATTTTCAATGTAACCATTGGAAATTTCTACGAGCAATTCGGAAATGGATTAACACTCCGCACCTATTGGGAACCAAATCTTGGAATTGACAATGCCCTGGATGGAGCCCGTCTTATAATCACCCCTAAGAAAGGAGTTACCTTGAAAGGTATATACGGACGCCAGCGCCTGGATTTCGATAGCAAGATCACCAATGCCGACGGAATCATTCGTGGAAGTGATGCTGAATTCAACCTGAATTCAATTTTCAAATCGCTTGCAGAAAAACAAACCCAATTAACCTTAGGTACGAGCTTCGTCAGTCGTTATCAAAATGGCGAAACACGTTTCGAAGATTCGCTTGTTTTCTTAACTCCTAATAACGTTTCAAATTCCGCTGTTCGATTTCAGTTGAATCGCAATGCTCTTGCAGTATCGGGAGAATTCGCACAAAAAATAAATGACCCCAGTGCCGACAATGCTTTCATTTACCGAAAAGGAAAAGCATTTTTCTTAAACGCATCATACAGCGGAAGCGGATTCGGAGTGAATACAGCCGTGAAGTTCATTGACAATATGAGCTTCCGTGCAGATCGTAACCTGAAACTTTTCGATGTGCCGACCAACTACCTTCCTTCAATTACGAAACAGCACACTTATAATTTGGCTGCAACATTATATCCATACGCAACTCCTCTAACTGGTGAGGTAAGTTTTATGGGCGAAGTGTTTTATACCTTTAAGAAAGGAACAAAACTGGGAGGTAAATATGGCACTCAGCTTTCTGCGAATTTTGCAGCTGCCAACGGATTAGATACCACTCGTCTTTCCGGGCTGGCCTCTTATACTGATGCCTACGAAATTTACTCTGTTAAGTTTGGTCCGACCAAATATGTGCGTGACTTCAACATAGAAATGAAGAAGAAATTGAGCAAAAAATTCTCAACCGGATTCACCTACTATTACCTTGAATTCAACACACTTGCTACGCCTGTAACAAATGACTTTAAGGGAATCGTTTATGCAAATATTGAAGTGGTTGAATTGAATTATAAGTTCACACCAAAAGACAATCTTCACCTTGAATTACAAGGATTACAAACGAAGCAAGACAAAGGCGATTGGGCAACTGTGGTTGCCGAATTTTCACACTCTCCACATTGGAGCCTCGGAATCGTTGACCAATACAATTACGGCAATCCTAGTGAAGAAAAACGTATTCATTACTTATTCGGAACAGTTGGTTATATCAACGGTTCTCAAAGACTTACTCTTGGATATGGTAAGCGCAGACAAGGGGTGTTTTGTATCGGCGGAGTATGTCGCGCAGTGCCTGCAACAAACGGATTCGAATTAATGTACACAGCTAGTTTCTAACATGAAAAAGATACAATTCATACTATTATCGTTCGTCGTTCTATTCAGTGCTTGCGACCGAATTGAAAATCCAGTTACTGTAGCGAAAAATAAATATCGCGAAGATTTGTACGGAGCGGCTCCTGCATTTGCAACGGTTACAGCCACTGAAAAAAATGTTCTTTTCGAAGAGTTCACAGGTCACTTGTGCGGATTTTGTCCACCTTCCACCTATTTGGCGCTAGAGCTCGATAGCACATTGGGAGAGCGAATGGTTACTGTTGCGATTCACGCAGGATCGCTCGCTGAAACAGGAGGAGCACTATTCACCACAGACTACACCACGCCTGCAGGAAATCTTTATTGGGCTCAGCTCAACGGCGGATTCAATCCGACTGCTCGCATTGACCGTCTTGGCGGATTAAGCAGCTACGAGTATTTAGATCCAGCTAACCCGAGCAGCTGGCAAGATATTGTCATGAGCCAAATGAATGCGCCAACGCCTGTTCAATTGCAAGCTAATTGCGAATATGTGAGCAATGATAATGTATTCAACATTCACATGAATTCACAATTCCTTCAAGGGTATACAGGCAATGTGAATTTAGTTGTGCTTTTGGTTGAAAGCCACTTGGTAAGTCCACAAGAAGACTATAGTCAAACGCCTTCTGAAATTGAAGAATATGAGCATGAACATGTTTTAAGAACCAATGTTTCTGAGCCCATGGGGAACTTATTAATCAATAGCCCAGGTGCTGGATATAGCGCAACAACAAGCTTTACCATTCCATCACAAGCCAATTGGGAACCATCGAATATGACTGTCATTGGATATTTGGTTGACGCGAATACGCATGCTGTTTTGAACGCCGTGGAGTATGAAATTAACTAAGTTTTTTCTTTTCTTTCTCACTCTTCTTTCAGCAGAGTTACATGCGCAACAGGCATTCAACGCGGGCATAGCCTTGGGCATGACCACATCTCAAATCAGTGGAGATGGCTTAGGCGGATGGGATAAATTCGGATTAACTGGCGGAGCCTATGTGAACGCTCCTTTCAACTCGAAAAATGGACTTCGAATTGGCTTGTATTATTCAGAAAAAGGATCTCGAACCAAACGAGACACACTAAACTTCAATACATTTTCTTATCGATTAAATTATATTGAAGTTCCCGTGCAGTGGTCCTATCAGAATGGTCCATTCACATTTCTATCTGGACTTTATTACGGACAACTCATCAAACAGGAAATCCTCGCCAACCGATTGACTTATCCTGTTTCTCCTTCATTTCGAAGCTTCGATGTTGGATTAGGCTTAGGAGCACTTGTTCAGTTAGGTGATCACCTTTTTGTGGAAGCTAAATTTTCATCGAGTATACTTCCAACAAGACCTTCACCGAATTTCGCTAATCCGAATTCGTATTACGAAAAAGGGAACTACAATCAAGTCTTGCATTTTTTAATTGGAAGAAATTTCTGATTCCATGAAGGTGAGTATCATTACTGTTAGTTACAACAGTGCGAAAACCATTGGTGATACGATTTCCTCGGTTCAAAAACAATCATACGACAACATCGAATACATTGTTGTTGACGGAAACTCCAAGGATGGCACCGTAGAAATTGTGAAGCAATTTCTGGATTCTGCGGAAGATGCCTTGCAAGATGACAAGCAAGGTTCTGCGAAAGGTGCTTCGCAAGGAGTGGTTACTAAATTTTTGTGCGAAAAAGATAATGGTATTTACGATGCCATGAATAAAGGACTTGCATTAGCGACCGGAGATATTATTGGTGTTTTAAATAGTGATGACTTTTATTGTGCAGAGGATATAATTGAACAGGTGGTTCTTGCCTTTCAAAAAAATGATACCGATTGCCTTTATGGCGATTTGAATTATGTGGATCCAGCAGATACAAACAAAATCGTTCGTAAATGGCGCAGTGGGGATTATAATAGAGCGAATTTCTTGAAGGGTTGGATGCCTCCGCACCCTACTTTTTTTGTCAAAAAAAAGTGCTATGAAAAATTCGGGAAATTTGACACGCAATTCAAAAGCGCCGCAGATTATGAATTAATGCTTCGATTTCTTTTCAAGGAATCGTGCAGTGCGCAGCATCTCCCCGTCGTGATGATTCACATGCGTGCGGGTGGAGTTAGCAATGTTAGTTTGAAGAATCGTATTCGTGCGAACCGTGAAGATCGTCTAGCGTGGAAAATAAATGGCCTAAAACCAAAGTGGTTCACGCTACTGCGTAAACCACTTTCTAAATTGATTCAATATTTGTAGCCTTAGAATTTCGCTCTAGACTTTCTTACTCCAGGCTTTCCTTTCATGTAGCTATACTTCGACTTATAAAAGCTCGATCTTCCACGAACTACACGTGTTACTGTTAGTTGGGTAGTTAAGTAGCTGTCATTGTGGGTCGCATCTCCGCGAGGTGACGCATATGTCGCACCCGGAGGAGCGATTTGGAAATTTTCAATTGATAAATCCGCGGCAGTGTATTCTGGATTATCTGCTACAAGTCCGTCCAATAAAGCTTGATAAGTTTGATTGTTTACGAACTCGTATGCTTTCGAATCGTCTGAATTTGGAGTCGTGTAAACCGTAGAAATATCATCTAGATAGTCTGTAAAAACAGTTCTCCAGCTAAGATCCCACTGTACTCTCCATTTTTTATTGTAGGTGAAGTATGCACCAATACCTGCTG
>JBJOPP010000156.1:0-5153 GCA_046050685.1 Bacteroidota bacterium | reverse complement strand
TTCTTAACTCGTTATAAAAACTTACTTGAGTTTTCGTTCGATCAATGGGGCGCTCCTTCTGATCCTCTTTTCGGATTTGGATTCAAGAGCATCAACATTACGGATGCGCAAATCGGTGGTGTTGAACTTTCAATAAATGGCGACAGTTACATTGGTAAATGGAAGGTGAATCTCAACGGTGGTTACACGTACATCTGTCCAATTGACATGAACATTTCTCCGGAATTAAAATCCTTTGCTCCTTATGTGAAGTACGCTGTTCAATCGTTTGCGGAAGACGAGCGTGGTGCGGGAACGCCCATCTTGAAATATCGCTATCGACACATGGGCAAGTTCAACATAGATGCACAGTCGCCTGAAGGATTCACCATAGGCGCTGGAATACGCGCGTATAGTTACATGGAGAAGGTTGATTCCATCTTTGAAATTTTCGTTCCCGGTTTGGCTCAATTCAGAAAAGACAATAGCGGACCATCTGCAATTATTGATTTGCGTGGTGGATACATTAAGAACGGACATCGCTTCACGCTTCAAATTACGAATATCACGAATGCCTTTGTTACCATTCGTCCTGCGAAACCAGAGGCTCCGAGAGGGTTTATGTTTCAGTATGCCTTAACGCTCTCTAGAAAAAAGTCAAGATCAGAGATTGGTACGTGAGCGTTAGATACTTCGTAAGATGTTGCACAAGATGCAAGCAAGATACTTCGTAAGATTCTGCGAAAGAAGCTTCGCTGGATAATTGCTTGCCGAAGGCATCTTTTGAAAAATCTTGTGTAACATCTTGTAATACATCTTTTGAAAAATCTTGTGTAACATCTTGCAATACATCTTTTGAAAAATCTTACGAAGTATCTTACAAAGTATCTTGTAAAACATCTTTCGAAGAATTGTATCTTTGATTCCCATGTTTTTAGAAAACACCGTAAATAGAGGAAGAAGCGCCGGCTGGATTGAAGTCGTTTGCGGGTCTATGTTTTCTGGAAAAACGGAAGAGTTGATTCGTCGAATGAAGCGAGCTGAGTTCGCGAAGATGAACGTTGAAATTTTCAAACCGAAAATGGATGTTCGTTATAGCGAAGAAGAAGTGGTAAGTCATATAGGCACTAGCATACGTTCAACGCCTGTTGAACATTCTTCGCAGATTTTATTGCTAGCATCTACAGCGGAGGTCATTGGCATTGATGAAGCGCAATTCTTCGACGATGGATTACCGGAAGTGTGCAATCAATTGGCCAACATGGGTGTGCGGGTTATTGTAGCGGGATTGGATATGGATTACACGGGCAAGCCTTTCGGGCCAATGCCGCATTTGTTGGCCATTGCAGAATACGTTACGAAGGTTCACGCCATCTGCGTTGAAACGGGCCAACTTGCTCACTATTCGCATCGCATTATAGAAGGCGATAAACAAGTTCAACTCGGTGAAAAGGAATCGTATGTTCCGCTTTCTAGAGCGGCCTTTGTAAAGAAACAGAAATAAAAAAGGGCCTCCAAAGAGGCCCTTACTTTTCAATATTTCAACTATTATTTCGAAGCGTAGTGAACTTCATAAGTTCCGCCGTTCGAATCAGATTCTTCCAACCACAATTCGTTGCTCGTTAAACGTAAGATTTTTGAAGAATCAGAATTGCCACTACCATTTGTAACAACTACTGAAGTCTTGTCATCAGAAAAATCCCATGTTCCAGTTACTGAACCACTTGCAGGAACTCCGAAAATAACGTAGTCATATGCATATGTGAATACGCCATCTTTGTCAAACGTTAATTCTACAGTTCCTCCGTTTGTGATATCTCCTGTAATGTCAGTAGAACCTTGAACTGCAGACTCTACAACCCAAGTTCCAGTTAAACGTGCTTTTTTCGAACGAAGAGAAAGTCCTGGACCGTCTTCATATTTTCCACAAGAAGCTAAAAATACAACTGCGAATGCAGCGAAAAGAATTGATAGTTTTTTCATGATTGTTAATTTATGAATCAAAGATAATAAAAGTTCATTCCGTTAATTGGGCAAATAACCAGACAGCGTGAACACAAAGGCTCCGTTGTATTTGGGAAGTGTGCCAGCTTGATTGAATAACTCTGAAAGCCCTCTACTTAATCTGAATTCTACAGCGTAACTATCCGAACCATAACCTACCCCTAAAAGAATTCCGAATTCTTTTTTCGAGTATGGAAAAAATGAATTCGAATCTATCACTGTATCGGTAGCCAAAGTTCCGTTTGTCCAAGTCTCATGTCCTTGCGTGCGCGAACCCATTAATCTTGCATAGTATGCACCGCCCTTGATGAAAATTCTACTGTCCTCACCAACAGGAATATTCAATCCTGCTGTTATGGGAATCTGAAGGTAGTAACGCGTGTTCTTGTAATTCTTCGAAACAGCAACGGTATCATTGTTTGAAAACACACTGTGCGCGTAGAGCAACGAATCTCCGTAACTCATGAAATTGATTTCAGAGGTTAAGAGGAAAGGCGCATCGAAATGATGCTCACCTATTAGACCTATGGAGAAGGATTGAATATCCTTTGACTTCTCAAATTCATTGAATTCACCTAACATTTTGGAAGATCCGTAACCCACTGCTCCGCCATAATGCGTGAATAATTGCGCCGAGATTTGCGAAATTAAAAGTGCGCTAAAAACAAAACTCAAAACAAATTTCATGCACCGACAAATTGATTTGCTGTGTTTAAGACTTCTTGAATTCCATTAACATCGCTTCCTCCAGCGGTTGCGAAGAACGGCTGTCCGCCTCCACCACCTTTAATGGCTTTCGCCCATTCACGAACGAGTTGACCCGCGTTCCATTTCTTTTCGTTCACCAATGAATCGCTTAACGCCAATGAAATGGTTGGCTTACCCGCAGAGATATTCGTCAATAAAATGAAGGCATTCGGAATTTCCGATTTCAATTGGAAACAAATATCCTTGATGGCGTTCGCATCTAAATCTACTTGATCAATTAAAACATTCATTCCGTTTTTCTCGGTGAATTTTTCCTTCAACACCGATTTCATTTGCATGGCTTTCTCGTGCTTCAAGGCGTCCAATTCTTTTTCCAACAAAGAGAATTTGCTTAACAAATCTTCAACTGCCTTGCTTGCGTTTTTGTTTTTCACCAAGGCACGAACAGCCTCCAATTCATTGCGCTCTGCTTCAAGCAAAGCGTCTACCGCATCTGCAGTAATGGCTTCAATTCTGCGAATACCGGCAGCCACGGCCGCTTCCGAAGTAATCTGGAATGAACGAATGTCGCTGGTCTTCTGAACGTGCGTTCCTCCGCACAATTCAACACTGCTTCCAAATTGAATCACACGAACTGTTGATCCATATTTTTCACCAAACAACATCATGGCGCCTTGTGCTTTCGCTTCGTCCATGGTGGCGTTTCTATTTTCATTCAACGGGAAAGCTGCACGAATGCGACTGTTCACCAATTGCTCTACTTGCTTCAATTCGTCGTCGGTCATTTTCGCGAAATGCGAAAAATCGAAACGCAAATAATCTGAATTCACCAACGATCCTTTTTGCTCGACGTGCGTTCCCAACACCTCACGCAATGCCTCGTGTAGCAAGTGCGTTACGCTGTGATTGCGTTGTGAACTTTCACGTTTCGTTTTGTCCACAACTGCCGTGAATGTTGCATTTACATTTTCTGGAAGTTGTTCCACAAAGTGAACACTCAAGTTATTTTCTTTCTTCGTGTCAATAACCGCAATGCTTTCATTGATGGTCTTCAAAACACCTGTGTCTCCAATTTGTCCACCACCTTCAGCATAGAACGGAGTGTTGCTCAACACCAATTGAAAACTCTCTTTTCCTTTCGCTTTAATTTTTCTGTACTTCAGAATTTTCGTTTCGCATTCCAACGAATCGTATCCGACAAAAACAGGATCTCCTGCTTGCAATTCAACCCAATCGTCGGTCTCTAATTTCGTAGCGTTACGGCTTCTTTCTTTTTGTTTTTCTAATTCTTCTTCGAACCCTTTCGCATCTACTCCAACGCCCTTTTCAGAAGCAATTAACGAGGTTAAATCGAAAGGAAATCCGAACGTATCATACAATTCGAAAACTGTTTTTCCATCTAACACTTCAGCTCCTTTGCTGAGGTGATCGTCTAACAATTGAATCCCTTTGTCGAGTGTGCGCAAGAAACTTTCTTCTTCTTCACGAATCACACGCTTCACTAAATCTTTGTTTGAAACAATTTCAGGGAAGAACGATCCCATCTCTGCTGCAAGCACATCTACCAATTCAAAAATGAACGGGTCTTTTCTGTTCAAGAAACTGTATCCGTAACGAATGGCTCTGCGCAAAATTCTTCGAATCACATATCCCGCTCCACCGCTTGCAGGAAGTTGTCCGTCTGCAATGGTAAACGACACCGCGCGAACGTGGTCTGCAATAACGCGAATAGCAATGTCTTGTTTGGAATCGCTACGTGAATAGGTTACTCCTGATGTTTTACAAATGCGATCGATAAGTGGCGAAAAAACATCGGTGTCGTAGTTCGATTGTTTGCCTTGCATGGCTACGCACAAACGTTCGAAGCCCATTCCGGTGTCTACGTGCTTGTTTGGAAGAGGCTCTAGCTCTCCGCTTGCTTTGCGATTGAATTGCATGAACACGTTGTTCCAAATTTCAATCACTTGCGGATGGCTATCGTTCACCAATATTTTTCCATCGACTTTCGCACGCTCTTCGTCGGTGCGAATGTCAATATGAATTTCGCTACACGGACCGCAAGGACCCGTTTCGCCCATTTCCCAAAAATTGTCTTTTTTATTTCCTTTTAAAATTCGGTCTTCCGCAATGCAGCGCTTCCAAATATCGAAAGCCTCTTGATCGAATTCCAATCCTTCCTTTTCATCACCTTCGAAAACCGTTACGTACAATCTGTCTTTCGGAAGCTTGTATACTTCAGTCAATAATTCCCACGCCCAGGTGATGGCTTCTTCCTTGAAGTAATCTCCGAACGACCAGTTGCCCAACATTTCGAACATGGTGTGGTGGTAGGTGTCTACTCCCACTTCTTCCAGGTCGTTGTGTTTTCCACTCACACGAAGACACTTTTGAGAATTCGCAATTCGCTTGTGCTCAATTGTACCGTGTCCAAGAAATAAATCTTTGAACTGGTTCATACCCGC
>JBJOPP010000155.1:0-3963 GCA_046050685.1 Bacteroidota bacterium | reverse complement strand
TGAAACCCATGAAATTATTGGCAAAACCAAAGCCTGTTCCCGATAGTTGAATTTCAAATTTCAACCGGTTGTCGGCCAAGTTTGCGGGGTTTATCTGCACGCTAGACAGTCCGCCGTAGTTGCTCGAACTAATTCCCAAGAGGTCTTGAGCCTGAATACCTGCAATAGACAGTGCAGAAAAAATGATGAGTAAAATTCTTTTCATGAAATAATAATTTACTGGTACACGGTTTTAGTTACGTAAAGGACGTTCAATAAGTTCCAATAAAAACGTGCGCTGTATAAAGTGTTAAACACACGACGTTTAAAAAAAATCATAGGAAGAGAAACTTAAATCATTGATTAACGTACTTTTCCAATGTGAAATCACTTACAACTATCCTGTTCTTCGCATTGTCTAATTTTCTTTTTGGACAAGACTTTCGTGCCATTGCAATGGAAAATTATTCTTCCGGAAACTATGCGTTGGCATTGGAGAACATTGGTAAGGTAGGGGAATTAAGTGGGTGTGATTTCCTACTTAAGGCGAATACATTGCAAAAACTCGGACAACTTCAAGAAGCAAGTGTTAATTACAATGAAGCAAAATCAAGCGGTTGTGACGCTCCTGATTTGCTCTTGAACAACGGCATCTGCGAGTATTCCTTGGGTAATTTAAACGAGTCTGTTCAATTATTGAAGTTGTACGTGCGCGAAAACAAATCGAATTTTCAAGGACACTATTGGTTGGCTTCCGCCTTTTACCTTCAACATAAATATGCAAAGAGTCGCGAAGCGCTTGAGATGGTTTTTTCATTGAATGAAAACTACGCACCTGCCTATTACTTGGATGCGGCTATTCATCAGAATAGAAAGCAATACGCGGCGGCGGCTGAAACTTTTTTAGAGGCGTATGCCCTCGACAGCACGCTCGAAGATGCGAGACTGCAAGCCGGGATTTGTATGTTAGACATGCAGAAATACGAGGACGCCTTAATTGTATTTAAACAAATGTTGAAGACAACAAACAGCTCCCTTGATCAGGCGTTGTATTATGCTGGTGAGGCTTCCTATTTGTTGAAGGAAAACGATGATGCTTGCACATACTGGAAAGCAGCAGCGGCAGCAGGGGATTACGATTCGAAAGAAATAGTTCGCACATGGTGCGAAAACAAAAAGACGCCAATTTTCAAAATGCGTTCTTCGCGATTGAAGTTCTAATTCAAGACCACCTTAACGCTCCAATTGGCGCGTACTTCAATGGGTTTAGAGAAAACACTTACAGGTTCACATCTTGTTTTTTGTTGAAGATCTGCAATGTCCCATTGCCCATTTTTATTCACATCGTGCACCAAACGAACGGTGTATTTCCCTGGCTGAATTCCACTAAAGACAAGCGTTTCAGCATAATCTACCTTCTGAACAACGGTTCCCTTTTCATTGCGAAGTTCCACGAATTTCATAAAACTCTTGTCTTCCAACAGTGGAATGGATAATTCCAGATTGCCCAATTTTTCAGCAGACGAAAATTCAACATTGAGTTGAAGGGTATCGTTGGTGGTTCCGTAAGCAGTTTCCCACGCTCCTGGTAAAATGCGCAGACTTCCTTTGCCGGTTAACTCACTCGCACGGGCATCCAATTGAATGGCATAATGCAGCGGTGAATTCGTTTCAACAATCGTTGCCGAGGCTTGAATTCCATGAATGGTAATGTCGCACATGTTTCGTTTCAACACCGCAAAGGACGGGGCTTTCACTAAAATCAATTCTTCCGGATTTTGTTGAATGGAACCTGAAAATTTAAACTTCTTCAACTTTGGTGATTTCGCCAAATAAGCACTCAACGTATCTGCCGGCTGCTGATTGAATGAGAAAATGACACCCTCAAAATTGTTATTTGGAAGAGCGCCTTCTCTTCCGCCTAAAGCGAAAAACAGGGTGTCGCTGTTCTCCAAAGATCCATAACGAAACGGAAAATTTGCCGCTGCTGGGGACAATCGAATTTTATCTATCATGCCATAAGCGCCAACAATGAAGCCACTTCCAATAGAATCAGTTTTAAATAAATCTTCAGTAATCTTATCAACTTTCTTCGGAGAGAAGCGCAAATTCAACGGGTAACTTTGTTCTGTTGAAATGGACTGTTCCAAAAAATCTCCCACTTCGTTTTCGTCCCAAATTCTGTTTTCATTCAAATCGGAAAAGGCTGCTACATGAAAGTTCGCTTTCGGTAAATAGTTGAAGATAAACTCACCCTTTTCATTCACCCTCTTAGCATATGCAACCGAGCCCAGCAAGCTGTCTGAATAAAGCACCACGGTTGCTTTTTCAGGTATCCCGCCCTTCTGCGCATCGTAAACCGCGCCGCTTATTGATGCTGAATCGAGCGTACTTCCTGTTGTGAAAACAAAATTCAAAGAAGCTTTATTTCCTTCAGTAATATCTGAAATGGCGTTACCGAATTCAATGTTATATGTAGTATTCGCTTTCAACGTATCTGTCCACGAAAGCATGGCCATTCGCTTGTTGCAAATGAGCGTTGGTGGTTGTTTCAGAGCGGGAGAAATGATAACCTCATTCGCAGCACCTGCTTGAACGAACTCGTCGAAGTTTAATACGAGTGTGTTCGTGGCCACATTCGTAGCTAAAGAATCTATACTCTGTGAGAGGAGTTTCGGCGGTGCGACATCCTTTGCACCGCCATTTAAACCGCGCACTTGGGCGCATCCCACAGCTACGAAGGCGCATAGAACTACAACAGTATTTTGAATATTAAAAAACTTCATTCGCTAAAATATTCGCTATTTCTTCTAAACCTGTTAGATCGTCTTCATCGAAAAAATCGAGTTGCGTGCTGTCTACATCTAACACCCCAATGACTTCATTGTCCTTTATGATTGGAACTACAATTTCGCTTTTAGAAGCGCTGCTGCAAGCAATGTGACCCGGAAACTCATCGACATTTGGAACTATAATCGAAGCTCCATTTGCCCAAGAAGTTCCACAAACACCCTTTCCATGTTCAATCTGCGTGCATGCCACAGGACCTTGAAAAACGAACAGATTGAGGGAGTTGTTATTCACGATATACATACCCACCCAAAGAAAATCGAAATTTTCTTTCAGTAATGCCATGACATTTCCGGCTTTTGCAATAAAGTTGGGTTCTCCATTACACAGCGCAAAGGCCTGTGCACATGCGGCTTTGTAGCGTTTTTCCTTCGAAAGTCCTTTCGAGATAGTTGGTAATTCAGACATAGAAGTTCAAAAGTACAACACCTTGATAAAAATCTTGTGATTTGTGTAGAAAGGCGTAACCTATATTTGCTGACCTAAAGACAAAATGTATGTCATCTACTAATTTCAGAGATCGCCACAACGGCCCTCGCCAAGAAGAAGTATCACACATGTTACAAACCATTGGTGTGAACTCTATTGACCAATTGATTAACGAGACGGTTCCAGCGCACATTCGCTTGAAAGCCCCTCTTAATGTATCAAGCGCAATGAGCGAAGATGAATATCTAAGCCACGCATGGTCACTGGGAAAAATGAATGTGGTTGCGAAAAACTACATCGGATTGGGCTACCACCCAACACTTACTCCTACTGTAATCCTACGAAATATTTTCGAAAATCCAGGATGGTACACGGCTTACACGCCTTATCAAGCTGAGATTGCGCAAGGTCGTCTAGAAGCTTTATTGAACTTCCAAACGATGGTCACCGACCTTACTTCATTGCCTATTGCAAATGCTAGTTTATTGGATGAAGGAACTGCGGGTGCTGAAGCCATGATCCTATTCTTCCATAGCCGCTCACGTGCCAAAGAGCAAGCAGGCGCGAACAAGTATTTCGTAGACGCGAAGACTTATCCTCAAACCATTGACGTATTGAAGGGACGTGCGTTCCATTTAGGCATTGAGTTGGTGATTGGCGATTACAAGACACATGTATTCACTCCAGAATTCTTCGGTGCTTGCG
>JBJOPP010000154.1:0-2913 GCA_046050685.1 Bacteroidota bacterium | reverse complement strand
CTTCGAAATGAAGCAACGCATCCCTTCTTATTTGCTGGCATTGGCTGTTGGAGATGTGGCGTTCAAATCGTTGAGTGAAAACACCGGTGTGTATGCAACGGCCGATATGTTGGAATTGGCTTTCAACGAATTTTCAGACATGCCTGGCATGGTGAAAGCTGCGGAAGATTTGTATGGTCCTTATGCTTGGGAACGCTACGATGTGTTGGTGCTTCCTGGAGCGTTTCCTTTTGGTGGAATGGAGAATCCTCGATTGACCTTCGCCACGCCAACCATTTTAGCCGGAGACAAATCTTTAGTCTCTCTAATCGCACACGAGCTTGCGCACAGCTGGAGCGGAAACTTGGTCACCAATGCTACTTGGAATGACTTCTGGTTGAATGAAGGCTTCACGGTATACTTCGAACAACGAATCATGGAATCGCTTTACGGAAAGGCGAAAGCAGAGATGTTGGCAACCTTGGCGCGTCAAGATTTGAACGCAACGCTGGCAGACCTTCCCGCGGAAGACACACACTTGAAATTAGCTTTAGAGAACAGAAATCCAGACGATGGAATGAACGATATCGCCTACAACAAAGGTTATTTCTTCCTTCGAACGGTTGAAGAAAAGGTAGGTAGAGAAAAGTTCGATGCGTTTTTGAAGAACTATTTTCAATCGCATGCTTTCGGGGTCATGACTACCGAAGGATTTGTTGACATTCTAACCACGGAACTTTTGACGAAGGAACAAGCCGATGAAATTGGTTTGGACAATTGGATCTATTCGGCGGGATTGCCTGCAAACACCGCTGTGGTTCAATCTGCGGAATTGGAAAAGGTCGATGAACTTCGATTGAAATGGGAAGCCGATGAGATAAAGAACAGCGATCTTCCTTGGAACAATTGGAGTTATCAAGAGCGTTACCGTTTTTTGTCGAATGTGAATTACAACCTGTCGCTTACTAAAATTCAATCTTTGGACGAGAGTTTTCACATTTCGAAAATTGGAAATTCAGAAGTGCTTTTCGCATGGTTCATGCTTTCTATTCAAGCAAAGAACGAAGCGGTCTTTGCAGATCTTGCAACATTTTTAGAAAAAGTGGGAAGAAGAAAATTCGTTGCGCCATTGTACGAAGCTATGGAGAACAATGGTTATCATGTTGCAGCCTTGAGCATCTATGCACATTGCAGAGGGAACTACCATGCTGTTACCCAAAACACGGTTGACGAAACCTTGCATTACTTCGAGAAATAGAAATGTAATTTTTATGTTTAGTTGGAAGAAGAGTCAGCTCCTTTCCACTTAAATTTCAACTTATGAATATGAGGTTACCATTCCTGATCGTTGCATTTTTTCTTGGCCTTGCAGGCTTTGCGCAACAACGCGGTAAGGTCATTTCATTCAACACTAAAAAGCCACTTACAGGAGCTGTTGTT
The DNA here is from genome assembly GCA_046050685.1 of Bacteroidota bacterium. Lineage (GTDB taxonomy): Bacteria > Bacteroidota > Bacteroidia > Flavobacteriales_D > Sanyastnellaceae > CAIZGX01. The sequence continues at coordinate 1,494 of JBJOPP010000154.1, read as the reverse complement.
AAGTGGACGAACGGAAAGCAATTCGCAGTTACCGACGAGAACGGAGAGTTCTCCATTCCAACATCGAACAATGGTTATGTCGTGCAGTCCATCGGTTATTACGATTATACAACCACGAAGTTGGGAAGAGTCATTGAGTTGGCCGAACAGATTTATCAACTGCCTGTCATGGCCATCACCGATGCGCCTGACAGTGTTTTCGGAAGTGTGAAATATTCTGTCGGCGATTTTGTGTGGTGGAATGGAAAACTAACCATGCTGTTGTACGAGCGCGAAAAGTTGGTTAAACCAGTTAGCGAAACACGCGATCTGTGGGAAGAAGCATGGATAGCGCAGATTGATTCATTCGGAAAAATTGTGACTTCTTTTCACATCAATGAACCAGCCGAGCGTTTCCACTTAACACCAACAGGGGCTTGTTTTGTGCTAACCGAGAATTCTGTTTTTCAATTGCGAGCCGAACCGTTTCTGCATTTAGATAAATTAAGCTACACTACTTTTCATCAGGAATATGAACCCATTTGCGGATTCCTTCATTCCAATATTGTCTTCAATACATTCACAGAAGAATACCCCGAGTTTAGTTATTATTTGTTGAAGGACGGCAGCACAGACCCCATTGAATTGGAGCGTGTGGCCGACTCTTTAACGATGGAATTATTCAAGTCGGAATATAAGTACATGAATGGAAGGGCGAAGCGAATTGCCTATCAATATGAATTGGATTATGGTGTGCCGAAGGAAATAGTCGCCGGACAAATGACGCGATTCAAGGAGAGCCCTTATTACCGCGATCCAGTAGCGAAGATTGTTCAGTTAGAAGAGCGCTGGTCTATCTTCAATATTTCGCAGAAGCAAGTGATAAGCATTAATGCAGATGGCATTGTTCAATCTCGCTTGAATATGAAAGCGGAAGGGAGCATTGGTTCGTTGACATCGAAAGAGAAAATCTTGTCGGTGCAATATGTTCCAGACTCCAAAGAGATGGTATGCTTCACTCAATTGAGAACCGGTGAGTCTATGCTTTACTTGTTGAAGGAAGACGGAAGTCTTGAGCTGAAGAAGAATCTCTACTGGCAGCACATTCGCAATCCACAAATAAAAAACGGTAGAGTGTATTACCTCTACCGTCCTTTTGAAAGTCGAAACAATTGGTACTTATACGCAGAGTGATTACACTACGTGGTTCCAGTTGTGGGTGTCGTTTTCTCTTCCGCGTTTAACGCGATCTAAATATGAAGCTACTTTAGGAGCAAACTCCCAAGTTGAATATTCATTCAGATTAAAATCTTCACCGTCGAGGCTTATTGTTCGAATTGGCGCAATAGTAGCGGCCGTTCCCGCTCCAAAAGCTTCGTTGATCTCTCCATTGCGAAGACCTTCAATAAGTTCGGCAACAGCAATTCGTTTTTCAATCACTTCATATCCCCAGTCGCGAGCAACTTGAAGTATAGAGTCGCGTGTGATTCCACTTAAAATAGAATCTGAGAGCTG
>JBJOPP010000153.1:0-3607 GCA_046050685.1 Bacteroidota bacterium | reverse complement strand
GGTGTGAAAATATATGGTAGCCCATTGAACATTCCTTCTAGCGGAATCGGAAACATTACCGTATACACAGGGGGTGTTCCTGCCAAGTATGGCGATAGCACAGGTGGGTATGTAATCATTGACACAAAGTCATACAGAGATGCAGCCCGAGAAAAAAAGTAAAGACATTGATTATTAAGTCTTTGTTTTTTCTAAATCTTTTGGATTGGGTGGGTTAAGGTTTTAATTTTAGGATTCAAACCTTAACCTAAACCCCTTTTATTTTGCATAAAGGAACATTTCAATGCACGAAGCATGCTGTTATTAACACGTTAACGGATCTCCTTCACAGAGAACGTTTTTACATTCGTGATATTAACGACAGAAAAGGGTATATCTATGCCCAACAAGGACTTCGTGTATTTGCTATCGGCAGAACATGCATTATCCGTATTGTTGAATCAGGAGATTCTGTTGAAGTAGAGGTGCGCTGTTCCAATAAAATGGGCATTGGCCTTCCTGGAATGACCGGTTCAATTGAGAAAAAAATTCTTCAACACCTCAAAGAAGAATTGTAAGCGAAGGCGCTATCTTCGGAAAAATTTTCTGGTATGAAAAAGTTCGGAGGTCTTTCTACGTGGATATTCATTGCGTTATTTATTGGTATTGCTGCGGGTTATGCACTGAATCTCTCATATCCAGCTCCAACTCAGAAATCCAAGAAAGAGGCGTTAGAGCTTCTGTCTAAAGAATTATCAAATCAGCCAATACCGGCATCAACTGAGCTTGCTGCTATCGTCGCAAACGACTCCATTTCAGAAAATGAAAAATACGACGCGGCATTAGCGTGTATTAACAAAACAAAAAACGCTTCAACCGAGCTTTCAAAATACCAAAAAAGCATTGATGTTTCCGAGGCCCAAAACGCCACGCTGAAAAAAATATTAGAGATCCTTTCCATCTTCACTGATATTTTTCTTCGACTCATTAAAATGATTATTGCACCGCTTGTGCTTGCCACATTGGTTGCGGGAGTTGCTAAGTTGGGCGACATGAAAACAGTTGGCCGTATTGGTGGAAAGACCATGCTTTGGTTCATTTCAGCATCTTTCATTTCTCTATTGCTCGGCGCGTTATTGGTAAATCTTTACCAACCAGGAAAGTCACTTCAGGTGCCTCTTCCTCCAGAAGCTATGGAGTCTGGTATTGATAAGGCAGCGCTAACACTCAAGGGTTTTGTGGTTCACATAGTTCCTTCCAGTGTTATCGAATCCATGGCAACCAACGAAATTCTTCAGATTGTCATTTTTGCTTTGTTCTTCGGTACAGCAACTGCAGCTCTAGGAAAAAAGGGAGAAATCATTGTGAAAGCTATGGATGCTCTCGGACACGTCATGCTTCGAATTACATCCATGGTCATGTATGTTGCTCCATTTGCAGTATTCGCGGCTATGACATCTGTTGTTGCGAAAAAAGGAATTGGTGTTTTGTCGTCATACGCACTCTTCATCGGCGAGTTTTATAGCGGCCTTTTCTTGCTCTGGATCATTTTATTATTCGTGGCCTTTCTTATTGTTGGAAAGCGTGTGGTTCAATTAACCGCTCGCATAAAATCTCCTTTACTCCTTGCGTTTTCCACCGCATCTAGCGAAGCAGCCTATCCTAAATTATTGGAAGAATTGGAGCGTTTCGGATGTCGGAATCGCATTGTGAGTTTTGTACTTCCTCTCGGTTACAGTTTTAATCTAGATGGAAGTATGATGTACATGACCTTCGCAAGTTTATTCATCGCTCAGAGTTATGGTATAGACTTGAGTTGGGCAGACCAAGCCGCAATGCTGCTCACGCTTATGGTAACCAGCAAGGGAATAGCAGGTGTTCCGCGCGCATCGCTTGTGGTGATTGCTGGAACATTGGCCACGTTTGGAATACCGGAGGCTGGACTCTTGTTATTGTTAGGGGTTGACCATGTCTTGGACATGGGTAGATCTGCCACTAACGTAGTTGGAAATGCAGTCGCTGCAGTAGCAGTAAACCGCTGGGAAGAAAAAAACTACAACGCAGAAGAAGAGCAAGACTAATTACAGCTCCAATTCATCAATTAGCCTTACACCCCCAATAAATCCTGCCACTAAAGCCACTTGGGCTTTGGCGTCGGATATCTTTTCTAACGGCTCTAATGTGTCTGAATTTGCTATTGTGAAATACTGAAGTTCAATGTGCTCTTTTTCAATAAATAACGCTGTAGCCTCTTTTAAAAGTGTATGCACATCGTCTCTTTCTTTATTTTGTTGAAGAAACAAAAGGGCCTTAGAAAATGCCGTAGCCATCGTCTTCTGTTCCTCTGAAAGCCTTTTATTTCTTGAACTTAGTGCCAATCCATTTGTTGCGCGAATGGTATCGCAACCCACAATTTCAACAGGAATATCAAATCGCTTCACCCACTCACGAATTACAGAATATTGTTGGAAGTCTTTCTTCCCGAAAAACGATTGATGCGGAAGTGTAATTTCAAACAAACGTTTTACCACTGTAATAACTCCATTGAAGTGTCCTGGGCGAAAGCGGCCCTCCCATTCAGAGGTTAATGTTCCAAAATCATAATCATGAACTATCTGTCCTGAAGGATACATCTCCATAATTGAAGGAATGAAAACTATATCACATCCAGCGGCCTGAAGCAGCGCAATATCAGCCTCTTCCGTTCTCGGATAGAGAAGTAAATCATTTGGATCGTTAAATTGTGTGGGGTTCACAAAAATGGAACAAATAACAATGTCGCAGCATTCCTTTGCCGCAGCAATTAATGACAAGTGTCCTTCGTGAAGGGCCCCCATTGTTGGAACGAAACCTAGTTTCTTCCCTTCGTCTCTGCGCTGTGCGCTGAACAACAACATTTCATCAACACGCTGTAAAACAGCTATTTCGTTCGAAGTTCCCTTCATTTCAGTATTTTAAGGCCAAAAAGTTGCAAAATTCAAAAAAGATTTATAATATCTTTGCAAACTGAATTCAGGCAAACCTAAACATCTCTATGCAAAAAACAAAAGTTCTTTTTGTAAGTCAAGAAATATTTCCATTCACTCCGGAATCTACAATAGCGAATCAAGTTCGACAAATCCCACAAGCTATGCACGAAAGAGGCAAGGAGACTCGCATCTTCATGCCACGCTTTGGAAAGATTAACGAACGCAGACATCAGTTGCATGAAGTCATTCGCCTTTCTGGAATGAATTTGATTGTCGACGATACTGACCATCCGCTAATTATTAAAGTTGCGAGTATTCCTCAAATTCGTTTGCAGGTTTATTTCATCGATAACGAAGAGTTTTTCCACCGCAAAGCCTACTTGCACGATGAGGCAGGAAAGGCATTCTCTGATAACGGAGAGCGTATGATTTTCTTTTCGAAAGGCGTATTAGAAACCGTTAAGAAACTAGGATGGGCTCCAGACATCGTGCATTGCCACGGTTGGTTCTCGGCTCTCATGCCTTTGTACGTGAAACACGTTTATGCCGGTGATCCACATTTTGCTGAAAGTAAAATTGTCGTTTCATTGTACAAAGACGATTTCGCAGGTTCAATAGACAAAGGATTGTCTAAAAAGGTACAATTCGACCAAGTCGGA
>JBJOPP010000152.1:0-3381 GCA_046050685.1 Bacteroidota bacterium | reverse complement strand
GTTTTTACATCCGTTTCCGTTCCTTTTGCCTCTTCAACCGTAATTACACCGTCATTACCAACAACTTTCATCGCTTGAGCAATCAATGTACCGATAGCCTCGTCATTGTTTGCAGAGATGGTTGCGATTTGTTTGATTTTATCGTTGTCTGAACCAACTTCTTTCGATAATTTCTTCAAGTTGCGAACGACTTCAGCTACACCTTTATCGATTCCTCTTTTGAGGTCCATTGGGTTTGCGCCTGCAGCTACATTCTTCAATCCAGCTGTCACAATTGCTTGAGCAAGAACAGTAGCGGTCGTTGTTCCGTCACCTGCGATGTCAGCAGTTTTTGCAGCAACTTCTTTTACCATCTGAGCCCCCATGTTTTCAACTGGGTCTTTCAGCTCGATTTCTTTCGCTACAGTAACACCATCTTTCGTCACGTGTGGCGCGCCGAATTTCTTGCCAATAACGACATTTCTTCCTTTTGGTCCAAGAGTAACTTTTACTGCATTCGCAAGGGTATCCACGCCTTTTTTCAATTTTTCGCGTGCTTCAACGTCGAAATATAAATCTTTTGCCATTGTTAAATCTGTTTAATTAACGTGATTAAAAAATTCCGTAAATGTCTGACTCGCGCATAATGAGGTAAGTCAAACCATCAATTTTAATTTCAGTCCCAGAATACTGTCCGAAAAGCACAGAGTCTCCTACTTTTACAGTCATGGGCTCGTCTTTTTTACCTGCTCCTGCGGCTACGATTGTTCCACGAAGCGGTTTTTCTTTTGCGGTGTCAGGAATAATAATCCCACTCGCTGTTTTCTGCTCTGCTGGTGCAGGCTCAACAAGAACTCTGTCTGCCAGCGGTTTGAATTGAATTGACATAGTTGTTTATGTTTAATGTTAAAATTGTTGCTCGCCCTTTTCGAATTTTATGCCATTGTGGCAAATCCGACATTTTTTCACTTGGATGAATTAGTATGAAAAAAAAATGTCAGCATGTATGACATACTGACACAATATTTCGTCGTAAAACAGGGACTTATTACTGGTTTCCTTGCGGCTGACCTCCGTTGTTTTGTCCTTGTTCAGCTTGTTGAGGCTCTTTCGCAGTTGTATCCGGAGTTTTTGTGCGGATTGAAAGCGCAATGCTCAATACCATAATGATTCCAGCCAAAGACCAAGTTGCCTTGTCAATAAAATCATTTGTCTTTTGAACACCTCCAATTTGTTGAGCAGCACCAAAATCTGAGCTCAAACCTCCACCTTTAGGATTTTGAATGTAAACGACAAGAATCAATAGTACACTTGCCAACATGATGGTAATCGAGAATAATGAATCCATTTTTATGAATTGATTTTTTTGTTAAGTTCTTCTATTCGGGTTGCAAAGTAACTCTTTTTTTCTGGATTAGCCAAGATTAATTGCTCGTAAACAAAAATTGCTTTCGGATAATTTCCTTGAAGCTCGAAGATTTTACCCAATGTCTCACTCACAGGCATGCGCTGCATATCCACGCTTTCCTTTGCTTTCTTTTCTGGCGAATAAAATGGGCGCTTGGGTTTCTCTTCAATTGGCGCAGTCGGCCTAGATATTTTTGGCTCTGTTTCTATAAAGCGATCAAGTAAGTCATCTAAATGAGATTTGTCCTCTTCCAATTCGTTAGACATAGATTGATTTCCAACACGCAACCAGTCCGTAAATGATCGATTTTGAATTGATTCTTGTTGCTCATTTTCTTCTGTAGACTCAGCTTCTTCTGTTTCTTCGTCTTCCTCAGGCTCCAATTCTTCTAGTCGATAAGCAGCTGAAATTGTCTCCGCTAACATTCTGCGGTCAAATTCATCTATATCTTCTGGTTCTTTTGAATCTTCTGATTGTTCAGCCTCTTCAGTTTCTTCGCTTGAAGGCAGACTTTCTTCAATTTCCTGAGGTATTTCCACTTCGTTAGTTGAACTAGATTCAACTTCTTCTTCGATTTCTTCAGAAACAATCGCTTCTTCAATGCTCGATATGTTTAGAGGAATAAATTCAGCTTCATTGTCATCCTCAAAATCTTCATCTTCACCTACAAGTACCGGCTGTTGAACCTCTTCCTGTGGCTGTAACTCTTGCACATCATTTGAATCTTCAACTAAAGTAGGATGTTCAGGAGCTTGTATTTCTTGGCTTATGTTTTCTACCTCTGTAATTTCTTCTGTTTCTGGAGATACAGTGACAACTTCAGTTTCTTCGACTATGTCAACTTTCGGCTCAACCTTGATTTCTTCAGTAACTGTTTCTTGCGAGGTTTTTATTTCTGTATTCTGGTGAATCAGAGCATAAAGCTGCGCTCGATCCGAAATACGGTAGGCGTAACGTGCCAATTCGGCATCAAAGCGAATGTCATTGTGGTTCGAAAGTGCCTTTAATGTTAGAATCGGAAAAACTTGGCAATAGGGGTATTGCTCGGCAAATGAACTCAAGTCATTGAAATCAGCAATTTCACACAACTCAGGCTGTGCAATACGATTCGCTATTTCTGTTAAGTTCAACATTACCAGTTAGACAGTAATTTATTAATCACATCTTGAACAACCTGCGTAGTAACCTCTTCAAGTAATGTTGATTCCACAGAAGCCAAATCCGTTTTAGAATCATAATCTACAAAGCGTGTACTTGTCAATGTCATTTCCTCCTCTTCAGGTTTGGTGACGAATATCGTGAAATTTACTGTAACTGTTAATCTGTTTTTTGCAGCGTTGTCTCCCTCTTGCAAGGCAATCGGCATGACCGAATAATTGGTTATAGTGCCTTCGATATTAACTTCACCTTTCCCTAAGTTTGGATTCAAGGATAGACGCGTATTATTTTGCACACCATCTTTGATTTTTTCAGATAGGGTTACTGCATAGCTTGTTGGTGCATTCGGAGCTCTGTTGTCTAATGTTTTGACTGTAAAGGTTTTCCAAGATTCATCCATCGAACCGCTGTCAATAAACGAGATGCTCGACGGATAACAGCCGGAGATCAGGATTAACATTGCTATGAAAGGACGAATCTTCATTAGTCGGGCAGATTGTATTCTTTGATTTTTCTGTAGAGTGTTCGCTCAGAAATACCCAGTTCCGCAGCGGCATATTTTCGTTTTCCGCGGTGCTTTTCTAATGCTTTCTGAATCAATTCTTTTTCTCTGTCCTCTAGTGAAAGGGATTCTTCCACTTCAACATGACTCTCTATATCTTCGGTGAGCTCTTCGTCATGGTGGAAAGATACTGCGCCGGATTCAGCAATTGGTGCAGCAAGCCGCGGCTGAACAAAACCTGGTGTGACGTCCTGATAAAGACGGTTCAGCATCGCTGCTTGGTCATTGTTCAATGAGATATTTCCTCCCTGACCAATAAGCTCAATCACCAATT
>JBJOPP010000151.1:0-4634 GCA_046050685.1 Bacteroidota bacterium | reverse complement strand
GCAATGGCTTCGATTTTTACAGGAACCCCATCGAAGTAGACACCCGTCCAAGGGTATTCTGTTGGCTGAATCGTGCTGATATGAATTTGCCCAGCTCCAACAGGAAGAACATCCAGGGTTACATCTACTTGTTGTGGAAGAGCGAATCTGTTTTGAATGTGATCACGAACTTGCTCTGTTCTGCACAACAGCTCTGATTGGAAAGTCAAGTGGTTGTTGTAGAAATTGTCCATTTGTCCTGGGACGTTATTCGCGTCTCCCCAACGCTGATATTCATTCGGCATTTCAGGTGCTGTGAGATTGAAAAAGCGGTTTTCAACTGCAATCAATCGTTCGGGACGGTAGTTTGTGTTCATTAAATCGGCGAAGCGATTGATGAAGTAATGTTTGTATTGGGTGTTTTGAATGCTTTGCAACCAAATGTTGATGTATGGATTGTCGGTGCTCTGTCCGGACATGTAATCGATGTGATTGTAAAAACAGTCTGTCCAAGCATTCGGATTAAGAGCTAATTCCAAGTCAATGGTCGCAAATCTCCATCTGTTATTTGTGACATTAGAGCGATAGATCTTAATGTTATTTCCCGGCCAGTCTACATTGCCCATCCACGACTCCGAAATAATATAATCGGTGTAATATGTCATGTCGAAATGCTGATCCGCTTCGTTCCAATAGTTCGGGCTTGCTTCATTCAATGCATTGAAAGCATTGTATGAATTCCAGAAATTAGTGGTTGACCCTTGAACTGCGCGAAGCATTCCTCCATACCAATAACTCAACGACATAAGTTCAACCGAGTCTTTGTTGGCACCTTCATTTTCTTTGAACATTTCAGCATTGTACTTTTCACGGAGTTCGTATAGTCCGAAATATTGACCATTGATGTAAACGGTTGCAGGACGATAAGCACTGTAATAAGCATTCGCTCCGCGACACATCAATTCTGCTTGACACGCTTCTTTGTAGGGAAGAACCAAGTATTGATTGCTTCCGTTTCGAAGGTAAAATTCAGAATATTTATTTCTGTTGGATCTACCTGGAATGATAACTTCATTCACAGAACTTTCGCCCAATACGCTGTGTGCTAATTCCAATCGGAACGAGTGTTGCGGTTGAGAGCGACTTCCTCCCGCACCGCCGTCGATTTGCATTCCCGTATTTTGAGAGAACATCAATGGATGACCAGGAATCGAGTCGAAATAGTCGAGGTGTGCATTGCGCAGCCAGTCTTGATCCCAATGGTCGAAGATTCCTTCACTTCCATATAAATTGGCATTGTCAGTGGTGATGGAAAGAATTGGAGTGGTGTGACTAATGTTGAAAAGGAAGGATGCTGAAGTAACATTACTCGGAATGTAGTTCGGTTTGAAAGCTCGTGCGCGAAGAATTTTTGATTGGAAAAATGTGATTGGTGTTCCAGTATAAATGGGAGAACTTGCGGTTGGCTCACTTCCATCAATGGTATAACGAATGGTCGAAGGGGCCGTGTTCAAATCGAGAATAGAAACATTAAAAGGTGTGGTGTAAACACCTGGATTATGATCAAACAAGGGTGCTATGGCATAACCGAGTGCAGGTGCTTGATTGTTGCTCGCTTCTGGCGTTGGCGTTGCGAAAAGTGAGTTTGTATCCGTTCCATTTGGATAGCGGCCAACGCTCATATCTACCGCCTGGCAGTTGATTACCAAACTATTTTCAAGAATTTGAGAAGGGTTAAACAAGAACAGTGTATCTCCACCGCCCGAAAGTTTGAAGGTGGTGTGGAATCTTGTTCCAGAATTTGGAAGAAACTCGTTAGTCATGGCAGACTGAGGAGTGTTCTTCATTGCAATTTCAATGTAGGTGTATTGCACAGGGTCAGTAGCCGCTACATTGAATCCAAGCGAATTTATTGGTCCCGCAGATAGTCCCGCTGCTGTAAGCTCAGCTGCAGGAATTAACATTTGGTTCCTCGCGCTCCAGTACCAATTTCCATAAGGAGCAGGGTAATCGGTGTTTCCGTTCTGAATATTTCCTGTACCAATCGTTACGCCGTTCAATTTCATGTTGGGACGCTGATTAACTACTGTACCGAGTATTGCAGAGCAAGAAGCTTCACTTCCATCGTTATAAGCAAAGGTGGTTGAACCGTATGATGTGGCAGACTGTCTAAAAACCGAATTGGTAATGTATCCCGTGTTGCTCCAAGAGCAAACATTTATTGCGATGCTCGAAACGCCATCCCATTCAAAAGGGGTTGAAAAACTGTGTGTGTTCCAACCAACGATTGGAACGAAAGTTCCAGTATTAATGGTGGTGGTGAAAGGAGCCGTAGCGAATCTGTTTTTCTCACTGCAGAAAACAATTAAAAACTCACCTGGATTTATGTTGTAGTGTGGAAAGGTCCATTCCGCAGGGGTGTTAGCGTTGTCGGATAAAGAATAGCCGAATAAATCTACAACAGTTGTTCCTGCGTTGTATAGTTCAATCCAGTCTTCATATTCACCATCTTCATCTGCTACGGTGTGGTAATTTTTATTACTTCCTTCATTAATCACAATTTGTGACCATGTGAAATTCGAAATAAAGATTGTGGTGAGTAGAATAGCTAGTTTTTTCATTCTATAAAGGTAATAAAGTCTATTTCGTTTTTGCTTTTTGGAGTTCCTTGGCAATTGCTTGTTCCACGAGCGGTTCCATAATAAGATATCCTGCCACATTCGGATGAACCCCGTCTTCGCCCAATTCCAAGCGTAATCCGTTGCGTTCATCTTTCATAGGCGTATGAAAATCGACGAATGTAACGTCGTGCGTTTCAGCATAAAATTTAAGCGCTTTATTCAATTCAATAATTTTTTGAGCGGGCTCTTTCCCCGGGCTCCATGGATAGTCGTAAACCGGAAGCACTGCGCAAAGCACAACCCGTATGTCATTCATTTTTGCTAATTCAATCATGGAAAAGATATTGTCTTCAATCATATCTAGCGTAACGTTTCCGGTGTTTCCGGCGATGTCGTTCGTTCCTCCAAGAAATACAACAACCTTTGGATGAAGGTTTACCACATCGGCACGAAAACGAAGAAGCATTTGAGAAGTAGTCTGTCCGCCAATTCCTCTGTTGACATATGTTTTTCCAACAAAGAAATCGGGATGAACATTTTTCCAGAATTCGGTGATTGAGTTGCCCATGAATACGATGCGGTCTTCATTGTCCTCGGGGTTTTCGAGAAGCGAATTTGCATTTCTGTAGTAATTCAGATTGGCCCAATCTTGAGCAGATGCAAGTTGGTTGAAAGCCATAAGTATGCTGAAGGTGAGTATTCGTGTAATCATAAGTTCAATTCAAATTTAGACCACACTTTGCGTAATCCATTGTCCTTCGTTGATAATTTCGGAATTACAGGTTCGGGGCAAGGAAGTTTCGCGTTTTCTTCGAAGAAAATTAAGAGATATGTCGGCTTTTGAAATTGTTGGAGGCAATGCCTTAAAAGGAACAGTAATTCCGCAAGGAGCGAAGAATGAGGCTTTGCAAATTATTTCAGCGGTTGTGCTTACTGCAGAGCCTGTGATTATTCGCAATATTCCTGAGATTATTGATGTGCTGAAGTTGATAGACTTGCTTCAAGATATTGGTGTGAAGGTGGAAAAGTTGGCGAAAGGCGAATTCAAATTCATTGCCGACGATGTGAATCTAGAATATCTGGTGACTGAAGATTACAAGAAGAAAGCGGCTGCACTTCGTGGATCAATTATGTTGGTAGGTCCTATGCTAGGAAGATTTGGCCAAGGGTACATACCCAAGCCAGGTGGTGATAAAATTGGAAGACGTCGTTTAGATACTCACTTTACGGGCTTTCAAAATTTAGGAGCAACCTTTAATTACGATGCTGTTAATCATTTTTACAGCGTGACTGCGAATCGATTGAAAGGTGCGTACATGTTGCTCGACGAGGCTTCTGTAACAGGAACGGCAAACATTGTTATGGCTGCAGCTTTGGCTGAAGGAACAACCACCATTTACAATGCGGCTTGTGAGCCATACTTGCAACAGTTGTGTAAGATGATCAACCGCATGGGCGGAAAGATTTCAGGTATTGGTTCCAATATGCTCATCATAGAAGGTGTTGAGAAATTAGGAGGGACAGAGCACAGATGTCTTCCAGATATGATTGAGATTGGTTCTTTCATAGGAATGGCTGCCATGACGAAAGGTGATATTCTGATTAAGGATGTTTCTTATAACGATTTAGGTATTATACCTGAAATGTTCCGTCGTATGGGAATTCAAGTAGATCTTGTGAATGGTGATGATTTGCATATTCCGGCTCAAGATTCTTATGAGATTGACACATTCATTGATGGTTCAATCATGACCATAAGCGATGCGCCATGGCCAGGATTCACCCCCGATTTGATTTCGATAGCGTTGGTTACGGCTACACAGGCGAGAGGCTCAGTGTTGATTCACCAAAAGATGTTCGAGAGCCGCTTGTTCTTCGTAGATAAGCTAATTGATATGGGTGCGCAGATTATTTTGTGCGATCCGCACAGAGCCACAGTTATTGGTTTGGACCGCAAGTCTACGCTGAAAGGCGTAACGATGTCTTCTCCAGATATTCGTGCCGGGGTTTCCTTGCTTATAGCGGCTTTGGGCG
>JBJOPP010000150.1:0-8943 GCA_046050685.1 Bacteroidota bacterium | reverse complement strand
AATCGAAAAAATGAGTGAAGTAAAAATCATAGGTATTTCAGGAGGAAGCGGTTCAGGTAAAACCACTGTTCTTCGCAATTTAAAAAAGCATATTCCTGAAGATCACATTGCATTGGTTTCGCAGGACAATTACTACAGACCACAAGCAGAGCAGCATCGCGATGAAAACGGATGGGTGAATTATGACCTTCCAACTGGAATAGAAAAAGAAAGGCTCGTTCACGACATGAATCAATTGTTGAATGGAAATGCCATTGAGTTTTTGGAATACAACTTCAACAATCCGGCCTGGGAACCGAAGAAAATTTCTATTCAGCCCGCACCGATTGTGGTTATGGAAGGGCTATTCGTTTTTCATTTTGAAGAAATTTTCGAAAAACTTCATCATAAAATTTATCTCGATGCACCTGAAGAATTGCGTTTGGAGAGACGAATCAGAAGAGATCTTCATCAGCGCGGATACCCGGAGCATGAAGTGCGATATCAGTGGGACAATCACGTGCGTCCAGCGGAAAAAGAATACTTAGAACCGTTCATCGATCGTTGCGATTTGGTTATTGATAGCACCAAACCGATAGAAGGCGAGATTACTCGTTTGGTAAAAATGCTTGGATACTAATGGACATTATTATCTACACAGACGGAGCTGCGAAAGGCAATCCAGGACCAGGGGGATACGGAGCTGTTTTAATGGCGGGAAAATTCCACAAAGAAATTTCTGAAGGCTTTCGCCTTACCACCAACAACCGCATGGAACTCATGGCCGTATGCGCAGCATTGGAATTGTTAAAGTTTGATAACAGTCCGGTTACCATATACAGCGATTCAAAATATGTAGTGGATGCTGTAGAAAAAAAATGGATAGCCGGTTGGGTGAAGCGTGCTTGGAAGAACGTGAAGAATCCCGATTTATGGAAGCGATACATGGCCGTGGCCGCCAAGCATAACGTTAAATTTGTTTGGGTGAAGGGCCATGCCGGCAACAAATACAACGAGCGATGCGATGAACTTGCGGTTGCAGCAAGCGCTGGAAGAAATTTACCTGCGGATACCTGGTATGAGCAGAATGCTTCTTCTGATTAATTGTTTAACTTATTCAATACTATATTTGCCCAAACTTTTGAAACCATGCGTACAGACCAATACCAAGGACACGATTATTATTTGATGGATGAGCTGCTTACCGACGAGCACAAATTGATTCGCGATGCAGCACGTGAGTGGGTAAAAAAAGAAGTTTCTCCAATTATTGAAGAAGCTGCTGAAAATTGTAAATTTCCGCAACACCTGCTGCCTGGCCTTGCTAGCATTGGTGCATTCGGACCTTATATCCCTGAAGAATACGGCGGAGCTGGTTTAGACCAGATTGCTTACGGATTAATCATGCAAGAGTTGGAGCGTTGCGACAGCGGTCTTCGTTCTACAGCATCGGTTCAATCTTCTTTGGTAATGTATCCGATTTGGAAATACGGATCTGAAGAACAACGCATGAAGTACCTTCCAAAATTGGCTTCTGGCGAATGGATCGGTTGTTTCGGATTAACCGAGCCTGATCACGGTTCTAACCCAGGTGGAATGACCACCAACTTCAAAGACATGGGCGACCATTATTTGTTGAACGGAGCGAAAATGTGGATCTCTAACGCCCCATTCGCGCAAGTAGCTGTAGTTTGGGCAAAGAACGAAGAAGGACGTATTCACGGAATTATTGTTGAAAGAGGAATGGAAGGATTTTCAACTCCTACTATGCACGGTAAGTGGAGCCTTCGCGCAAGCGATACTGGTGAGTTGATTTTCGATAACGTAAAAGTTCCGAAAGAAAACTTGTTGCCTGGACGTTCAGGATTGGGCGGTCCACTTTCTTGTTTGGACAGTGCGCGTTACGGAATTGCATGGGGTGCCATTGGTGCAGCATTAGACTGCTACGATGTTGCTCTTCGTTATTCTCAAGAACGTATGCAGTTCAATAAGCCAATCGGAGCTTTCCAATTGCAACAAAAGAAATTGGCTGAAATGATTACTGAAATCACCAAAGCACAATTGTTAACCCTTCGCTTGGGTCAACTTCGCAACGAAGGTCGCGCAACAAGCGCTATGATTTCTATGGCGAAGCGCAACAACGTTGATATGGCGAAAACCGTTGCGAGCAACGCACGTCAAATGCTAGGCGGAATGGGAATCACAGGCGAATACCCAATCATGCGTCACATGATGAACCTCGAGTCGGTTATTACTTACGAAGGAACACACGACATTCACTTGTTAATTACAGGAATGGACGTTACCGGATTCGATGCATTTAAATAATAGAATGAAAAAAAATATTCTCGCATTACTACTAACCCTGGCTTCGGCTGGGGTTTTTGCTCAACTACCCGTTGGCCCGCATTATCTGTTCACCACATACACGAGCGGATTCGCTCCTATTCAAGAAGGTAATTCATTAGATGGTGGACAAATTTGGGATGACCCAACTTGGACTGTTCCATTGGGGTTCACGTTCTACACCGCGAATGATACAATAACCACTCTTTATGTCGGAGAGTTAGGGACAACAGTGTACGGAATTCAAGACGATTCATTGAGTGACGTTTTCCTTCCTTATTTCGACGACATTGCAAATGCTGACAATGACACATTGGTAAGTCCGGTGAGTTATGTGGTGGAGGGTCCTCCGGGATTTCAAATCTGCAAGATCGAATGGTTGAATGTTGGATTCTATGAAGATTGGGCAGCAAACGGAACGTATACAAACACGACTTCCTTCCAACTGTGGCTGTATGAAAATTCAAACATCTTTGAATACCATTACGGACCAAGCAACATTTCAAACCCAAGTGTTATTCACATGTTCGGAGCACCTGCTTCTGCCTTCGTTGAAAATCTGAATCAAAATACAGGATTCGATTGGGACGGATTTTACAGCTTGACCGGAAATACCGACGCCCCAACGATTACCACTGTGACCAACGCGGAAGTTCTCGCATCGCAAGGAATTCCATCATATGCTTTGTTGAACGGAGAGCCTGCTGAAGGAACTGTTTATCGCTTTGCCCCAACGTTTGTAAATGTTGAAGAAAATAGCCTTGCTACTTTCGAGGTGTTTCCAAATCCGACAAGTGGATTGCTGAATGTTTTCAATCCGACACAAGAAGTGGTGGTTGCGCAAATACTTTCTGCAGAAGGAAAGGTTGTACAAATCGAAACCTTGAATTCGGGAAGAAATTCCATTCAAACCGAAAACTTGTCATCTGGATATTACATTCTTCGCGTTAACGGAACGAGCACTTCATTCCTTAAAAATTAATAATGAAAGGCAACTGGCGTAGCCTTCCCGTTATTGTCATTTTAGCAATAATCTGGGGCAGTTCTTTCATCTTAATGAAGCGAGGCATGTTTGCCTTCGATGCCAATGGAATTCAAGTTCCTGTCTTTTCTCCAAATCAAGTTGCTGCTTTAAGATTAGGCATTGCCTCTTTGGTCATGCTTCCCTTTGCTTTCATTTTTAAAAGCTGGTTGAAGCGTGAACTCATTTGGTGGTATGTGGTGGTTGGAATGTTGGGAAGCGGCATCCCGGCCTTCCTTTTCACGAATTCGCAAATGTTCTTGCACTCGAGCATGTCGGGCATCTTGAATGCACTAACCCCGCTCTTCACCCTCATTGTCGGTTACCTGGTTTTCAAGAAATCGGTTCGGAAAATGCAAATCGTTGGGGTAACGCTCGGACTTATCGGTGCCGTGTGCCTGATAAGCCTACGCGGATTGGGCGACTCGAAGAACATGGCTTACAGCATGCTTATTGTTCTTGCCACCATAAGTTACGGTTTTAGTGTGAACACCATTCACAGCAAATTACACGGTGTGCCTTCCTTTGCCATTTCGGCGTTTTCGTTATTGGTCATTGGAATTCCTTGTTGGATACTCATTGCAACCGACGGCACTTTGGAAATTCTACAAACCAATACGCACGGATGGCGCAGCTTCGGCTTTGTTGCCACCCTCGCCATTTTAGGAACCGCTTTGGGAAATATTTTGTTCTTTCGATTTACCCAAAAGGTCGGAGCCCTTGCCGCTTCTTCAATCACTTACTTGATTCCTGTTGTTGCCATTCTATGGGGTGTTTATGACGGAGAACCGTTCACTTGGCTTCACGGCGCCTTTGCTGGAATTATCCTAACCGGGATTTATTTGGTGAATAAACAGCCTGCTGCGAGATTCACGAAGTGAAAGATGTTACACAAGATTCACGGAGTGAAAGATTCTACGAAAGGTCTATAGGAAGATTCTACGAAAGGTCCTGCGGAAGGTCGCTACGCGAAGCGTCTTTGCAAAGCACCTTGCGAAGCACCTTGTGCAACATCTTGCGAAGCATCTTGTAAGACATCTTGAAATAAATTATTGTTTTCAAACAAAGAATGTGTATATTTGCACCCCTTAATCGGGAAAAACTAATTAAAAATTAACGTTATGTACGCAATTGTTGAAATAGCAGGGCATCAGTACAAAGTACAAAAAGATCAGCAGATCTTCGTTAATCGTCTTCAAAACGAAGAAGGAACACAGGTTGAATTCGACCGCGTTCTTTTGACTGATGATAACGGTTCGATCACTGTTGGCGCCCCAGCTGTAGAAGGTGTTAAGGTCACCGCACGCGTAGTGAATCACCTTAAAGGAGATAAAGTAATTATCTTCAAAAAGAAACGCCGTAAAGGCTATCAAAAGAAGAACGGTTTCCGTGCTTATTTGACAGAAATTGTAATTGAAAAAATTGGTTAATCCCTAATCCTAAAAGACAATGGCTCACAAGAAAGGTGTCGGTTCGTCGAAAAACGGCCGTGAATCAGAAAGCAAACGCTTAGGTGTAAAACTATTTGGCGGACAAACATGTGTTGCTGGAAACATTATCATTCGTCAGCGTGGTACTCGTCACAATGCGGGTTTAAACGTTGGGGTTGGTAAAGACCACACACTATATGCTTTGACAGACGGAGTTGTAGAATTCCGCAAGAAAAAAGACAATAAGTCGTTCGTATCGGTTGTTCCTGCACAGGCGTAATCGAGAGTTCGTCTCAACAATTTTCAAAAACTCTCGATCTTTTGGTCGGGAGTTTTTTATTTTATCCAACATCAAGTAACTTCGTCACATGCTTCAAGTACCCTATTTAAGAGAGAACACAGAGAAAGCGCTTAGCGGTTTAGCAAAGCGTAACAAAGATTTTTCTGCTACCGTTGAATCTATTATTTCTGTAGACGAATCGCGTCGCAAACTTCAAAACGAACTCGACAATCTTTTAGCCGAGTCGAATAAAATATCAAAGACCATCGGCGATCTTTTCAAAGAAGGAAAAAGAGAAGAAGCCGATGGTATGAAAGTACGTACCACCGAGATTAAGGAAGAATGTAAAGGCATTGAAACTAACCTCTCTCAATTGGAAGAAGAGTTAAAGCAATTGCTTTATCAAGTGCCCAACGTACCACACGAAAGTGTAGTCTTCGGAAAAGGAGCTGATGAAAACGAAGTGGTTTATTCTTCAGGAGAAACAACAAACCTTGGTGAAAGCAAACTTCCTCACTGGGAATTGTGCGAGAAACATAAGCTTATCGATTTTGAGTTAGGTGTGAAAATTACAGGAGCCGGCTTCCCTGTCTACATTGGAAAAGGAGCACGCCTACAAAGAGCCTTAATTAATTTCTTTTTGGAAGAAGCACAGAAGGCTGGATACACAGAACATCAGGTTCCGCACATGGTGAACGAAGCCAGCGGATACGGCACAGGGCAACTTCCAGACAAAGAAGGACAGATGTACCACGTGGGTGTTGATGACCTTTATCTGATTCCTACAGCTGAAGTGCCTTTGACCAATTTATATCGCGATGTATTATTGAAGGAAGAGCAACTTCCGATCAAATTAACCGGATACACCCCTTGCTTCAGAAGAGAAGCAGGTAGTTATGGAAAAGATGTTCGCGGATTGAACCGCTTACACCAATTCGATAAAGTTGAAATCGTTCAATTGTCGAAGCAAGAAGACAGCTATGCGCTTCTTGAAGACATGGTGAATCATGTGAAAGGACTTTTAAATAAATTGGAATTACCCTTCCGCATTCTTCGTCTTTGCGGTGGAGATATGGGATTCACTTCATCGCTCACCTTCGACTTTGAAGTGTATTCAGCAGCGCAAGAACGTTGGTTGGAAGTAAGTTCTACTTCAAACTTCGAAACCTTCCAAGCGAACCGATTGAAATGCCGTTACAAAGGGGCCGATGGAAAAACACAGTTGGTGCATACACTAAACGGCAGCGCGCTTGCGTTACCTCGCATAGTGGCTGCATTGCTGGAAAACCATCAAGATGAAAACGGAATTCGCATTCCTCAAGCACTTGTTCCATACTGCGGTTTCGAACGAATTTAAACCATGAATATGCGCATACTTTATTTCTTCATTGCCACTGCACTTCTGCTTTCAATGCATTCGTGCACACCGCCAGATAGAACAGAATATGTGAAGCAAATCGACTCGATTTCCAACGCTCTCGAAAGCGTTGCGCTTTCCTACGAACAATTGAACCTCGATGAGCTTCAAGCCAAAGTAGATACGGTAAATAAACACCTCGACTTTATTCAAGCGAATTACAAAGGTGACATGAAAAAGAGCATTGCCTTCGAACTCATGTCTTACCGCAGCATTCGAAAACTGATTCCCGAATTCGGAAAACGCCGTGAAAACATTGCAAATGGCCTTGCTGTTTCAAGAGAACAACTTTCCGCGCTCAAGAAAGCACTGAATGAAAATGCAACGCACGATGCTGTGGGTAATGAAATAAACGAAGAGTACTTGAAGAAACAAATTCAACAAGAAAAAACCATTAACTCTGCGTTAGTGAAGGAAATAGATTTTGTTGTTCAAAAATCTGATTCCATCAACAACCGATTCGCACGTCATTATACACAAGCGAAATTCTGGTGCGATAGCATTTCAGCTTCTTCAAAATAATACATGAAGAAGCTCTGGCTCATAGCGCTCTTGGCATTGGCAACCGAATGTTCATTCGGTCAGCGCGATTTTGAAATAGCGGAACAGTATTTTCATAACGGACAATTCACCGAAGCGAAAATGTATTATGATAAACTTTCAAAAGAAGGTTTTGAAGATGAAATTTTCGAAAATTACAAGTCCACCCTTATTCAACTTGAACTAGAGAAAGACGCTGAAACCCTTATCAAACGTAGGCTAAAGCAAACCAAAGACTACACGCTACACGTTGATTTAGGAAACCTGTATTCGCATTTCAAGCACGACAAAAATGCGGCAGATTCTTACCAAACCGCACTAGACAAAACCTCTCCTTACCGCATGCCCATTCTTGAATTGGGTCAAAAATTCTTAGAAGCAAACCTTTATGCTTGGGCACTCAAAGCCTATGAAAAAGGAAAAAACGAAGGCAAAGACGGATACACCTATTCCTTCGAAATTGCCGGGGTTCAGGGGTCACTAGGAAATTTCCAAGGCATGTGTGAAGCCTATATGGATATCTTGAAAGAAGATGCATCCTACCTCGGTCAAGTGGAAACGTCGCTCATGCAATTGGTAGATTTTCAAGACGATGATGTGCGTTGCAATGAATTGAAAACACTTGTATTGAAACGCATTCAAATAGAACCCAGCACTTCCATTTACTCTGAATTTTTAGCGTGGTTTCTCATGCAACGTCGCGATTTTAATGGCGCATTTATTCAACTGAATGCACTCGACAAGCGCAACAATGAAAACGGAAACCGCTTAATGAATTTGGCTATTCAAGCAACGAACAATGAAGAGTATACCGTTGCCAATAAATGCTATAACGCTGTTATCGCGAAAGGAAAAACCTCGGTGTTCTACCAGCAGGCTTGTGTGAGAAAACTTCAAACATTGAGTTTACTCTTGAAGCAAAATGAATTTAGTACAAACGACGAATTCCTGGCGTTAGACAATGAATACGCTAACATTCAAAAAGACATTGTTCAAGCCAATGAATTAGCTATTTTGAAAAAAGATTGGGCGCATCTAAAAACGTTCTACCTCAACAACTCAAAAGATGCAGAAGCACTTTTGAAGGAAGCCCTAGCACTTGCAGGGGTTAATGCAAAAACACTCGCTGAAATCAAGCTGGAACTCGGTGATGTACTTCTCTTCCAAAATAAAATTTGGGAAGCTTCATTGTTGTTTTCACAGATTGATCTGGACTTCAAAGACGATGTGCTTGGACATGAGGCGAAATTCCGCAATGCGAAAATTTCATTCTACACCGGAGACTTCGAATGGGCGCAAGGACAGCTCGATGTTCTCAAGGCTTCCACTTCAAAACTTATTTCGAACAATGCCTTGCAGCTTTCACTGCTCATTACCGACAACTTCAATATGGATACGATTCCATTGCCTATGATGCAGTATGCACGTGCAGAATTACTGGCCTACCAAAATCAATTTGCGTTGGCCTTCCAGACGCTAGATAGCATTACGACAGCCTTTCCCGGACATTCGCTAACCGATGAAATTCTCTTCACCAAAGCGAATATTTACAGAAAGCAGGGAGACTTTGAAAAGGCAGTTTTGTTGTACACCGAACTGGTGAACATTCACTTTGAAGGTATATACGCCGACGATGCACTTTTCGCGATGGCCGAAATTGAAGAGAAACATTACAAAGATTTAGGAAAGGCCCAAACGCACTACGAGCGCCTATTGAACGACTTCCCGGGAAGTTTGTTCGTCATAGACGCTCGTAAACGTTATCGCGCTCTAAAAGGCGAGATTCAATAATTAGTGCTGCACCATCACGGCTTGCACATTCGAAATTCCTGCAGTTGTCATTACTCGAACGTAATACATTCCGCTGTTCAAATTCGAAACATCAACTGAAGAATATCCTTCCTTCAAATTCTTGCTTTCAATCATTTTT
>JBJOPP010000149.1:0-4848 GCA_046050685.1 Bacteroidota bacterium | reverse complement strand
CTAGCAAGACCAGCCAATAGAAGCGCGCAAGAGAATAAAAGTTTTTTCATGATTTGAATTTGTTTCCGCAAAATTGAAGTTTATACTTTACAAGAAGATGACGAATGACTTAAGTATTTATTATGCAATCCGCATGGGAATGTTATGTGTTTTAAGCCAATGTTAAATTCACTTTTTCTTTTGGCTCTGTTTAACATCCTCTCTGAACTTGTAACTCAATGTTACACTCCAGTAATTTCCTCTGTTGAAGTATTGAAGACGTTGATCATTCGCACGACTTAATTTACCATCCTGATTTGCATCTTGAAGGAATACAAAATCCTGTTTCAATACGTCTTGAACACCTGCACGAACAGAGAATCCGTTTTTGAAAGATTTTGTTATCGAAATATCTAACATGTCACGAGACATTTCATACACCTCTGGGATATCAGGAATACCCACAATGGTTACACGTGGGCCAATACGATTGTATAACACTGTGATTTGCCATCCCAAAGAATCGTTGTCGTAGTACAATCCACCATTGATAATGTATGGAGATTGTCCCACCATTGGACGATTCGGATTCAAACCTGAAGCAACACCTTCTGCACTCACTTGAATGTCCGACTTAATGAATGAAGCGTTGGCCACTACTGTTAAGTTCTGAAGAATTCTATTTGTAGTCATTTCCTTCAACGACTTGCGGATATCGAATTCCACTCCGTAACTCGTTGCACCCAAAGCATTACCCGGAGCGAAACTACGTGTTCCACCTGAACCTACTCCTGGAACGAAATAAGGCTCAATCGGATTGTTAAACTCTTTATAGAATAAAGCAGCACTTAGATATTCCGTATTTGATGGATAGTGCTCAATGCGTAAATCCGCATTTGAATTTGTCGCGAAAGTCAAATTCGGATTACCTGTATTGATGAAGTTGTTTTCGAAATCGTAGAAACTGAAAGGAGCCAACTCACGGAATTCAGGTCTGTTTACTGTCTTTCCGTATGCTGCGCGCAAAGTTGTTTTCTTATTTAACGTGTAAGAAACGTTAACTGATGGAAGGAACACTAGCGAATCAAGTGTTGCTGTAATCGGTGTTCCCGTAATGTCAGCACTGGTTAAGACTTGTGAATTTTGCTCCAAGCGAATACCACCTGAAATAGTTAATTTCTCGAAGGGTAAAGTAAGCATGGCATAACCCGCGTACAAGTTTGAAGAAGCATGGTACTTATCTGCACCACGAGTGTCTTCATCTAATAAGAATCCGGTTGAATCGGCCATATTCTCAGGAGACAAAATATTCGCGATGCTCGTTGTGTCTTTGTTCCAATTGAAATCGAAGGCGTTAATTACATAGCCTAAATTGCGTGATCCGAAATCACGGTCCTTGTCTTCAATATAGAAACCTGCCTTGATCGTTGCGAAGCGTGGCTTTTCTTTATCTGTATTCAATTGCTTTAACTTATGCTCGTAGTTGGCAGCATACGTTCTAACATCCTCTTTCAAGTTCATGAACAATCTTCCTGAGAAGAATGGCTGAGCCACGGTTGTGAAGTAAGCGTGGAAGTTCTCGTCTGAACCGTCCAATGGACGGGTGTAACGAATGCGCTTCCAATCCGGATCGTTTCTTCTTGTTTGCGCATAACCTAAGGCCCAATTTAAACTTCCCTTACCCTTGAACAACTCGTGTGTTCCTGTCAATTGCGTGTTGTACATGCGACGTTCAGTGTAACGGAAAGAATACTCTTGACGATAGTTACCTTCTTCCAATGCACGACCAGATCTGAATGTGTTCGACTGAAGACCATTTTGATTCAAGAAATTCTTGAACTCAATGAAACTCTTGTCCGTTTTAATTCCCCAATTGTGAAGAATACCCACGTTTGCATTCTTCTGATAGATCATATCTTGGAATGAAAACACGGTATCGCTGCTCTGTGTTCCTGCATCGAAAACGTTGTAATCCAAACGATTTGAATTTTGTCTTTGAGCTGTTCTTGAATAACTAATAGCAGTAAAATTTCCGAATTGAATTTTTTCGGTTTGAAAGCGCTTACCGAAAGAAACGTTTACTCTTCTGTCTGGCAAAGCTGTTCCTGACTCGTAACCCCAAGTATTTGGAAGTGCTAAGCTTAGTGCTCTGCGTTCCGCTTCTGTGGTTGCGTTACGAACATTACTCGGAAAATCTGAGGGTAAATCACGATTCCCATTGTCGAAACCTAATGCTTCTGATGGAGCATTTACATTGCTTAAGAATTCTTGACCTGTTGTATTCGAACGATAGTTCGTTGCCAAGCTCACATCCAAAGAAGTCTTGTAATCTGGGAAATTCTTGGTGTAAACATTAATAGCACCACCTGCAAATTCTCCTGGAAGATCTGGAGAAGGTGACTTGAAAATTAAGAAGCGATCAATCGCTTGACTAGGTATTAAATCGAAAGAGAACGAACGAACATCTGGCTCCAATGAAGGAACCAAAACACCGTTCATCATTACTGCGTTGTAACGCTCGGTCAATCCGCGCACCATAACAAAACGATTGTCAATAATGGTTACCCCTGGGATTCTTCTTGCTACTTCCGAAGCATTTCTATCTTGTCCTTTTTGAATTTGAACTGCTCCCACTCCACTTACTACTCCTTTCGCCTCGCGCATCTCCATGATAACTGCAGCTTCTGTGCTGGTCTTGCGGAAATCTTTAATTTCCACTCCTCCACCAACCATGAATGATTCAGATTGAAGAACAATATCTGCCTTTATTTCCTTTCCTGAAGCGACTTCAATTCCAGCAATCTTTTGGGTCGCATAAGAAATAGCCTTTACTTCAATGGTGTAGTTTCCACCACTCTTAACGTCAATGTTGTATTCACCGAACGCATTCGAAGCAGCTCCGAAAGAGGTTCCTTCAACAATAATGATTGCTCCAACAACTGGTTCGGCCGAAGAGTTTACGACAGTTCCTTTAATAACGGTCTGTGCGCCAGCAGTTAGGCAAGACAAAAACAACAAAAACAGGATTGATTTTTTTCTCATTTTATCATTCATTTTCATGACTGCGAAACAAACGCAGTTAGATTGATTGGAAATAAATCGAGAATTATTTTTTAGTTAACATTCGAGCTCCAATGTTAACTTAATGTTTCGAACTGACTGAAAAAGTCTTTAGAAAGTTTCTGAAAAAGAGCCACTGCATCTGTCGCAATCCAATACTTGGAGCGCATTCCAAAGATTCTTCCATCGATAATACTGCTTTTCTTCATCTCACGAAGATGTTGTATTACGGTTGAAGGCGACATGCCAGGGACTTCAACCACTCGTCCCTCTACGACTCCATTGCATTTCAGCATTTCCAAAAGGATTGTCACTCGTGCTGGGTGCGCGAGTGCCCTTGAGAAATGCGCGAAATCACTCTCCAAGCCCATTGGGATATAAGGTAATTTTGGTTCTTCTTGCATGAAACAAAGAAATTCGATTCTTTGAATGCATAGATTTCGTAACCGTTAAATAAAAGTGAATCTATCCTTAAGTGCTTAACAATTGCATAACACAAACTAACCGGTTATAATATCAAGGTTTTCCACTCGCTCTTCGTAAATTCGCGACACTATTTTAGAACTATGCAAGAAGCCATTCCATATACCCCGAAGAACAAAATTAGAATTGTAACCGCAGCCTCATTATTCGATGGGCACGATGCGGCAATCAATATCATGCGTCGCATTATTCAGTCGACCGGATGTGAGGTGATTCATTTGGGACACGACAGAAGTGTTGAAGAAGTTGTAAACACTGCCATTCAAGAAGATGCGCAGGCCATTGCTATGACAAGCTACCAAGGTGGTCACACAGAATATTTCAAATACATGTTTGATTTATTGAAGGAAAAAGGCTGCGGACACATTAAGATTTTCGGTGGTGGTGGTGGAACTATTCTACCTGAAGAGATTGCGGAATTGCAGGATTATGGCATCACGAAAATTTATCATCCAGATGATGGACGTGCCATGGGACTTCAAGGCATGATCAACGATTTGGTTGAGAAGTGTGATTTTCCAACTGGAAAAACATTGCATTATAGTTTAGAAGATATTTCATCGAAGAAAGACGCATGCCTTGCTCAAATCATTTCTGCGGCTGAGAATTTTCCGGAAGAGCACAGTGCATTTATTACTTCGCTTCAAGAAAAAGCTAAGCAATCTGCAACGCCGGTTTTAGGAATAACAGGAACCGGCGGTGCCGGAAAATCTAGCATGGTCGACGAACTCGTGCGAAGATTCCTCTTAGATTTTCCGGAGCAGCACATCGGCATTATATCCGTTGACCCTTCGAAAAGAAAGACCGGCGGTGCATTACTTGGCGATCGCATACGCATGAACGCCATTAAAAACGACCGCGTCTACATGCGATCGCTTGCAACACGTCAAAGCAACCTCGCGCTTTCCAAGCACGTAGCCGAAGCCGTTAACGTGTTGAAAGTTGCCGGATTCGATTTAATCATTTTAGAGACGAGCGGCATTGGGCAAAGCGATACGGAGATTATGGATCACAGCGATGTGGCCTTGTACATCATGACTCCGGAGTTCGGCGCAGCCAGTCAATTGGAGAAGATCGACATGCTCGATTTCGCCGATGTGGTTGCGATTAACAAGTTCGACAAACGCGGTGCATTAGATGCGCTTCGCGATGTGCGCAAGCAATACATTCGCAACCACCAACTTTGGGATGCGCCCGAAGACAGTCTTCCTGTAGTTGGAACCATTGCTTCGCAATTCAACGACCCCGGAACGAATAGCTTGTTCCGCATGATCATTGACAAGTTGAATGAAAAGACACAAGCTAAATTTCAAACAACGTTTGAAC
>JBJOPP010000148.1:0-4741 GCA_046050685.1 Bacteroidota bacterium | reverse complement strand
ATTCTCTCTGTGTAAACAATGCAATTTACCTTTTGACTTCTTTTCGAAAGTTGCAATAATGTGGTTTCGTCGATGTAATTATCGATAAGAAGAATTGATTTTTTTGATTTGGAAATTAGTTCGCTTGAAAAGACATACGCGTCAAAGATTTGTCCGTCGAAGAAAATGCCACTGCTTGGTGAATTATTTCCTTCAAGGGCATTTAGAACTTTGTTCAGTTTTGATTCCGAAATAACCTGCTTCGCTTCAATACGATCAATCCTACTATTTATAAGATTTATATCTGCATTTGATTTGCGGAGTTCGACAAATGCCCGAATAATTTGAATGCTGATTTTGATTGCAATATTAGTGTTCAAAACAGCAGAGAGCATAGACACTCCTTGCTCAGTGAACACGAATGGCAAATAACGGCGCCCTCCTCTTGAATTGTTTGAGGTTCCAAATTGGCACCTCAAACTTTCAAACTCATCTGGCGTAAGTTGAAATGCGAAATCTGGTGGAAACCGATCGATATTTCTATTGACCGCCCGGTTAATATACTTCGTTTCAGAATCATAAAAAATCGCCAAATCACTGTCGATCATCACTTGCAACCCTCGTATGGTAAATATTCGTGATTCTATTTCAGATTTAATGAGGTTTTGTTCCATAGAGCAAACCTATTTCGCGAATTCGGAAAACACACTAGTTTTTATGTGCAGGTTATATGCTGTTTATTCAACGATGGCGTTGCGAAGGCAAATGGCTTTGCGAGGGCAACATCCGTTGCGAGGGTCCTTCGGACGAGGGTTTAACAACGAAGTTCTAACAACGTAGTTCCAACAACGTAGTTCCCTACTCCTTAATAATAGTCCTACTCAACTTTTCTCCGTTTGTTTCTAGTTGCAAGATATAAGCACCGTTGCTGAATGAAGACAATGAAATTCTTTTTTGTCGTTCTCCGAGTAACCAAGTGTCTTCTAATACCAAACGGCCAGAAGAATCATACATGCGAATAGGAACCGATTGATTAAAATAGCTATTGGTTTCAAGAATAAAATCTCCTTGTGTTGGATTGGGGTATATGATGAAATTTGATTGTAGAGGTATGGTTTTACCTGTCAGCGACTTGTTCAATTTAGCAATTGAATTGAGATTGTCGCAAGAGCCAATTCTTTTAAAGTCACCAGCGACATATAGCGTATCGTTCATAATTGCAATATCTCTGACAACATTTGGGAAGGTTGATGCCGGCGTGTCGTATGAATTGTAGATTGTGTCTGGATTCAGAGCGAAGCTACCAAACTGGTTCAATTTAGCCACACCGTGTGATTCCATACCGTCTATTTCAGAAAACCAACCAGCGAGGTATAACTCATTTTCATACACTTCCATGGACACCACACGTCCGTTGGTTTGATGTGGTGCCAGATGAAGAGTGTGACCGTCGTAATAGATTAAATGGACATAACCTGAATTGCCAAAATATTCGCCAAGAAAGGTGCCGCCAAGCCAAAGCTTATCGTCGTATACAACCATGGCTTCAACATTTGCGTCAATCCCTAAGCCTTGTC
The DNA here is from genome assembly GCA_046050685.1 of Bacteroidota bacterium. Lineage (GTDB taxonomy): Bacteria > Bacteroidota > Bacteroidia > Flavobacteriales_D > Sanyastnellaceae > CAIZGX01. The sequence goes on along the minus strand of JBJOPP010000148.1, from coordinate 3,185 downwards.
CAACCTGGTGAATATCTCGGTCATAAATTGAAGCAAAGTGATTAATATTTCGTTGAGGTTCCCAAAAACGTCCTCCAACGAAAAGCGTGTCGTGATACAATGCCAAACAATGACCACTTGCGTTTTCAGCAAAGAAATCTACCAACGGTTGCACGTGATTTCCATTCCACTTAAAAGCTAGATTTGCAGAATCACCAGCAATAGTAAAATAGCTAAGGACTGTACCATACAATTCGCCATTCAGTTCTGTGAAACTACTAAAATCAAACAGCTTCATGTCCGTGGCAACCGAGTCCCAACCATGATTCGTGAATTGAAGAAATGGGGTCTTATCATTTCCAAAATATCTACCTCCAGCATATAAGCTATTGCCGTATTTACCTATCGGGTTAAAAATTCCGGCTCCTCCTTGTTCTCCTAATTTAGTCCAATCACTTCCGTTCCATATCGCTGGCACATAAAGCTCTTCACAATCGAGTGTAGTCAACCACCCCCCAGCAGTAATTGTTTTATTTTCATTGTCGGGGAGTAGTTGATACACATAAGAAAAATGAGGGCCACATCTAAATCCTGAATCCAGATCCAACCACAATTGCCCGTGGTGTGTTAACGAGATTAGAAAGAATGAGAAGACAAATGCTATTTTTCTTAATGAATCATTTCCGGGTATTTTCATATTACTTTTTTTCATTCAAAATCACGACACATTTTCAATCTTCCCCCACCTGTCAGTGGGGGCATTACCCATGCCGCTCGCAGAGCGAGCTCTGAGCAACGCAGTTCCAATTACAATCCCGATAGCTATCGGGAGGAATTACGAAGTAGGAATTACGAAGTAGGAACAACGAAGTTCCAACAACGCAGTTCCCACTCATTCCTTCACCACCATCTCCGAATAAACTTTCCCAACACTATTCATCGCCTGAACAGTGTACAATCCAGTATTTAAATTTTGAATATTCAATTGAATGAAATTCGATTGGTTAATTTTTTCTGTTGAAACCAATTGTCCGTTTGAATTGAAAACACGAACGATCCAAGTGTCTGTAGTTGGAAGTTGAATGTTTATGTCATTGACAGCCGGATTTGGAAAGAGTTTCAATGAAGTAGATTCAACTAATTCAGACACTCCACTTATTGTGCAACCGTTGTAAACCTCATCTCCGCAGGCATCTGTGCGGATGATCCATGGGTAAATCTCATTCAAATATGACAGGGTTCCCGTGAATAAATATCCTTGATCTGGCAAAACAGTAAGATTCCACATTCCATTACTGCTAACATAAATACTATCCGCAGGATTATCTAAGGGAAGTGAGATGTGATAAGATTTTGCCCACTCTATTTCTCCCAAATTACTATTGAATTTGCGCAGCCCGTATGACATGTTGTTGTTCCCGAAATACACTGATCCAATCACAAATCCGTCATTGATTCTTTTAGGTTCAAACAAATACTCCGAAGAATAATCAAAGATTTCAGTGCTTTCATAGATAGGCTGACTCGCTGAATTCAAATCTGGCAGATACGCAATTTTCAATTTTGAATCAGTCCAAACCTCCTCATTCACGAACTCCTGACGAATACTGTAATATCCATTATTATTATCATTAAGCACAACGCCTTGTCCGCTATTATCTCCAACAAATTTCATTGAAATTAAATTGCCATTAAAATCAAACCGGCCGATGTAATTCAAAAATTTGTGAGAGGTGCTCTGCGAAAGAGTCTGAGCCGCCCAACCAGTAACTTCAATTTCATTACCTACAATTCTAATTGAAAATGGAATTGTGGATTCATAATTACATCCTATTCCAAGATTCATGAACAATGAAGGAAAACTAAACGTATTCAATAAGTGTCCATCTCCACTGAATTTGAAAATTTGTAACTCATGCGACAAACATTGAAAAGCATTTGGATAAGTTCTAGCTCCCGCTGCATATACAAATTCAGAATTGGGATCATCGCAGAAGACACCCGGCAAACCTTGCTGCGGATCATTTATATTTATTTCATTATTAAAATCCCGATGCCAAATGATATTGTATGCGCTATCCAATTTCATTAAATCACTGGTAGTTCCATTGTGATAATACCAGTAACCATTGTCAATTTCAGTTAATTTCCCACCCGATACTATGTAATTAGAGCCAAGCATTTGGTGGCTTCTCATTTCGGTAAAACTCAAATCAGAATCTATTTTATATACCTGCATGTTACAGGTTGGTGTTTCAGATTCACAAGTAAGAGCGTATACCTCTGAATTTTTAACGAACACACCAGAAATTGATTTCCGTGTGGTGCAAGTATCCATTACATAATGCCAATTGGTTTGAGAAAAACCAAACATAGGCGAGCAAATTAGGAGAAGGATTAAAAGTCTTTTCATACCGGTAAATTTTGTAAATTAAAAGTACCCGCATATATCATCGGTTCGACACCAATCCTTGTCAATTCTTACCGTTCTAAAAAACTGCGTAGTTTTTTCGAACTTCAATTTTGAAGATTTTCAGATTTAACGAGAGATACAGAAGATTTGGAGTAAATAAAAATCCGCACAAATACCTAGGAACTGCGTTCCTTCAATCACCTTCGGTGATCAATCTTTCAGATCAATTCTTCGAATCAATCGCGTTGCGATTAATGGTTTCGTTTTATCCGAAGGATTGATTGCGGAGCAATTGATCACGAAGTGATTGACCCATGTGATTTCCACAATTCTTGATTCTGCCAATTATTTAAAAATCCTAATTTGTAAATGGGAATATTGGGATAGTTGGAAAACAAATCAAATAAGTTATTTTTAATCTGATGATTAGGCGCTACTTGGTTACATAAATAAATCATTGTGCTGATAACCAAAAAAGGCTTCTTTAGTTGAACAGGAGACAGCGGTTTGTCGAGCCAAACAGAATGAGGGTTATTCAAGTTTGATATTGGGGTTTTAACTAAATTCCTGTTCCAAAGACGAGAATGATGAGCAATAACATTTCTGACATAGGTTATCGCTTCTAACCAACTCGATAATTCACTATGAAGGTTTAATCCCATCTCGTTGGCAATATTGGCTTTCTCAGGTAACTGGTGCTTCAAATTTTTATAAAGCTTTGATAGAGTTCCCATTGATGCTACTTCCAAAATTTTCCATGCATCGGCATCTTGATTTGGATGTCTTTGCTTTT
>JBJOPP010000147.1:0-2998 GCA_046050685.1 Bacteroidota bacterium | reverse complement strand
AAACGGAAGAGGTGTATTCACATTCTGTGCACGGTACAGAAGTCCTCACATTTCTTGCAGGGAAGAACGATTCGATCCAATTCGGATTGGCTACCGAAGCCACCTATCTCCTTGCGCGCGTTACACCAAACATGGGCTTCTTCCGATTTCTAAATGATGTTCAATGGATCCAAGCGTTGGAGTGGGCCGATGAAAAAGGAGCAAGTCTTGTGAATTCGTCGTTGAGTTTTACCAATCAATTGTACGAACGAAAAGATTTAAATGGAAGAACGTGCAAGATTAGTATTGCCGCGAACACGGCCATGGACAAAGGAATTCTTGTGGTGAATGCTGCTGGCAATGAATTTCAAAACAGTTGGGAAATTATTGGCGCCCCTGCCGATGCCGAACGAATTATAACCGTAGGTTCTGTTAATCCAACAACAGGATATATGTCAAGCTTCAGTTCAATTGGACCTACCTCTGATGGAAGATTGAAACCCGATGTCTGCGCACCTGGAGAATTAATTTATCCTAAAGATGGCGAATACACACGCATTCAAGGAACATCCTTCGCAACGCCTTTGGTCTGTGGTTTTGCCGCTTGTCTGCGTCAACTACATCCGGAATGGAACACCCAGAAATTGTGGGAAGAAATACGCAAGAGCGGATCGCTCTACCCCTACTTCGATTATGCGCACGGATTCGGAATTCCAAGAGCGAGTTATTTCTTTTTTGAAGAAGAAGAAAAACCGAACGTTTATTCGGTTCAGTTCAATACAGATTCGTTGAATTGCAACAACATCTTAACCATTAGCCGATCCGACACTTTAGAAATTGAAGAAAACTACTCTTCGCCAGTTGCATTTATTCAATTCGTAAAGTCTACGGGAGAAGTGTTTAAGTACAATGTTTCCCGTCCACAAAACAAAGTCCTCGCTTCCATTCCCGTTGAAGAATTCAAGGGATGCAAGCTTCGTGTAGTTTATGACCGTCACTTCTTCGAAATACCTATTCCACAGCCATGAGATACGCTTTGCTATTTCTTTTTGCTTTTGGAATGATGTTTCATTCAACTGGACAAACGATTCTCTTCGAATCGACCATTGACTCTGTGATGAAGAGAACACGCGATTACAAACTCGAGGGAGTAAATATCGATAATTACACTTCCTTCTATTACGAAATTGGAAATTTCATTCCGAACAATCGACATCTTTCAAAAAACCAAAAACTCGAACTTGGAAGAAGTTTTTCGTGCGGTTTCACATTTAAAAAAGACATTGCGCCCATGTCATCCATTGTATTCGGAACAAGTTATTATCGGAGGACACAGCGACTAAATTCAGACTATCCTGTTCGGTCTTTTGAACCAGACAGCGCATGGACCCGAGCGAAATACAGCTCCAATGCATTCAACGCTCAAATACGCCTTCGCAAATACCTCATCAAACACGGAAGTCAAACCAACAGCTATCTCGAGTTTGCATTAGAAGGGTATTACTTTTTAAACGCGCGCTTTCTCGGAGTGAAAAAACTAGAGGATCTAAAGTTGAAGCGCATTGAAGAAAATCCCGCTGGATTCAACAAATTGCAATATGCGTCTTCCTTAAAAATTAGTTTTAGCACTTTAGCCCTTGGTGTGCGCTACTTCCCTTCCGAATTATTTTCGAGCGGGAAATATGTAAACGAAGATTACGGAAATTGGAGCATTTACTTCACCGTAAATCTCCCGGGAGCTAACAGCAAGAAGAAATAATTTATTGAACAAACTTCCATTCGGAAACTTCCGTGTGCCACTTACCTGTGCCTAATTCAACATTCACCTCGCACAAGGCGTGTTCATGTCCATTCGAGATAAACAGCCATGGAGCCTTCAACACTGAATTGTACCGCAAGGCCTGACTTAAAACCGCGTCATCTATTTTCACCGTAGGAGATTTAAATTCAGCAATGAGCAAAGGAGAAGCTTCGCGAGTGAATAACACCAGATCGGCTCTACGCTTCATTCCATGAAAAACCACTTCCGTTTCAACGCCAACTCTTCCCTTCGGAAATTTCAAATCGTGAACAAAAAAATGAACGGCATGCTGACGAACGAATTCTTCCGGCGTAAGCGCCACCCACTTGTTACGAACAATGTCCCACACTTCACGCGAGGCTTCACCGCGAATGCGGAACGAATAAGAGGGAAATTGAAAATTGAGCATAGAATTCGGTTGTGCAAATTAGTGTATATTTTTCAAGATTGAAATGTTGTATCTCCACTCGACTATTCCCGATATTTGCAAGACATGGAACACTCGCTTATCATTCGTGACATTCAAATGGGCAATCCTGCCCCGGTTTATCTTTTGCATGGCGAAGAAGCATTTTTCATTGACCTCATTGCTGAAGCCATTGAAGATAAAATTCTCGATGAAAGTGAGAAGGCATTTGGACTTACGGTCTGTTACGGAAAAGATTCCAACCTCGAATCCATCGTTTCCATGGCGAAGAGTTTTCCTATGATGGGAAACAAGCAAGTGATTGTTGTGCGAGAAGCACAAGATTTAAAATGTTGGAAAAAAGAAGAGTTGTACAAGTGCTTGCTAAATTATTTAGATGCGCCAACGCAGAGCACCGTCCTTGCCTTTTGTTACAAGAATGGAAAAGTAGACGGGCGTTCTTCACTCTTCAAAACATTAAAGTCCAAAGCGAAAACATTTGAATCTGCACCCATTAAGGAAAACCAATTGCCTACATGGGTTCAGAACATTGTGAAGGATCAAGGTCTGGTTATTCGCGGAACTGCAACGCAATTGCTTGCCGACTATTTGGGATCTGATCTTCACAAACTAACCAATGAGATATCAAAGTTGAGTATTGTTTTGAATCCAGGTGACGAAATAACGACACAGGTAATTCAAGACCACATTGGTATTTCAAAAGATTATAACGTGTGGGAATTGCAGACGGCACTCATTCGAAAAGATGTCATGAAAGCAAATCAAATCATTAACTTTTTCGAAAAGAATCC
>JBJOPP010000146.1:0-6124 GCA_046050685.1 Bacteroidota bacterium | reverse complement strand
GTGGTCGGATGCATGAAGATGGAAGCATCAATTCCCACAATGTTTTGGTGCATGCGCGTCATAGCGGTCCACCAGTAGTTCTTGATGTTGTTTTTCAATTCAACACCCAACTGACCGTAGTCGTAGGCGGCCGAAAGGCCATCGTAAATTTCAGATGAAGGAAATACAAATCCGTATTCCTTTGCGTGCGAGATTACCGCTTTTAATTTGTCTTCTTGTGCTGCCATAACGGCGGCAAAGATAGGACTATTAAATTCTTTCGAGAAGCGCTTCGAAGATTTCTCTTCCGTCGGTGTTTTCCAATTCGAAATCGGCTGCACGCTCTGGGTGAGGCATCATTCCGAATACATTCTTTCCAGCATTGCAGATACCTGCGATGTTATTCAATGAACCGTTCGGGTTGAAGTCTTCATCAACGATTCCGTCTGCAGAGCAATAACGGAACAACACTTGGTCGTTGTCTTCAATTTGCTTCAACACATCGGCAGGCGCGAAGAAGTTTCCTTCTCCGTGAGCGATTGGAATTTTATATGCTTTTTCGCGATCCAATCCAGCAGTTAAAACCGCGCTGTTTGAAGCCGCTTTCAAATGAACATTCTTGCAAATGAATTTTCTAGAAGTGTTGTGCAACAACGCTCCTGGAAGCAATTTCGCTTCGGTTAAGATTTGAAATCCGTTGCAAATTCCCATTACATATCCACCGCGATTCGCGTGCGCTACCACTTCATCCATAATTGGAGAAAAGCGCGCAATGGCTCCGCTGCGTAAGTAATCGCCGTAGCTGAATCCACCTGGAACAAACACGAAATCGCAACCTTGAAGGTCGCGCTCTTTGTGCCAAAGTTTTACCACTTCTTGTCCCATGATGTTCGACATGGAATACACCAAATCTTCATCACAATTGCTACCTGGAAAAACTACGACACCGAATTTCATAAAAAAGAATTTTTGCAAAAGTACATCAAACTTTTCACCACTGAAACACCGGAATGAGTTGGGTTTGTTCCACCAGTATCCAAAGGCTTATGGCTACTGAGATATAGAAGAATACAGGCGCAAAAAGAGAGATGCGATAATTCGAGTACCAATAGGACAAACAAAAGATAAGTCCCAACCCAACCCCTTCAATAATTAGATGATTGAGGAATAACCATCCGGCGGTTACCGAGCCAAGCATAGCGAAGCACATGAAGACGATGATCCATTTCGAGTTTCTGTTTTTGTTCGTATTGCGGTCTCCCGAAAAAATAAGCGAATGCATAGAGAACAACAACGACAAGGCACATAGCGCGTAGAACGACAGCTTCGAGTAGGAATGAATCATCCAATTGTCTTGAGTATTCAAACTAATAATACGCTTGAACAAATAGAAATTCCAGTTGTCCATAAACAAGTACTGCATAGCGAAGCAATACAGGATAGGGAAGAGAAATCCTGCAATAGGCATAATGTACTCACGGAAATTATATCCGCGCGTGAAGATTACGGCCACCAAAAGCATGGGCAGTAAAGTCAAGTAAAGCGGGAAACAAAGTGCCGCAAGTCCAAACCAAAATCCTGCGCGGAAATACGGATCTAGCGCGGTTTTCTGACGGTAAACTTCCAACAACCGGTTGGCGCCCATGGTCAAAAAAATCTGTGCGAACAGAAAAGTGATGCTGTGATTGAGCAGGAAAATCACGGTAAAGAGATTCGAGAAAATAAGCGCTGGGACGAATGTTGGTCCATTGTGGAATTCATGTCGGTTGTACACCCAATTGAATAAGATAGCGCCGAGGGTAATAACCACCCATGCGATTGCTGCGCCCAGCCATGGTGTGAGAACGCACTCGAGATTGATGATATCGAACGGAAACTGTTGTGGAACCTCTGGAATAACATAGCCGAAAAGGCAAGGAACGAACACCAATAAATTCACAAAAGGCAATACAAACAGGAGGTAAGGTTGATTGCTTGAATATTGGCGTAGGATCATGTTATTTGAATTGAAGCAAAATTGAGGAGAAATGTTCCACTTTCAAAAGGATTGCTTAAATTCGCAGAGAAAATATTACGACTATGAACTTACAAATGATTCTTGCTCCGATAGTAACTGCTGCTCAGTGGTTGTTTAAAAATGTAATGGAACCAATGGAGAACTACTTCAGTTTCACTTGCATTTTGGGTGCTTTCTTCGGTATTTATTTGTGGATTAGCATGCAAAAGCGTTTCACTGCTGAAGCAAAAAAGAACGGTACTTTAATCTAAGGATTTTGGCTTCGGCCTACCTAAACATATTCAAACCCCGAGGGTTCGAGCACATTCGAATCGTTGGGGTTTTTCTTTTTCTTTTTTTTCTAGCTGGAAGTGCATCGTTTGCTCAATCGGAAAATCGTCTAGGCTATTTCGAAATGGATCAAACGCTGCAGACTTCTACTGGCGAATTGTCTGGAACGCTTACGGTTCCCATCATGAAGGGAACCTTTCCGGTTGCCTTAATTATTGCGGGTTCTGGACCCACTGACCGCAACGGAAACAATGCGCAAATGAAAAACAATTCATTGCAACTTTTGGCGCATGAGTTGGCTGCGCAAGGAATTGCTTCGCTTCGTTACGATAAGCGCGGCATAGGTAAGAGCGCTTCCGCAATGATTTCCGAAGAACAATTGCGTTTCGAGAATTATGTGGAAGACGCGAAAGCTTGGGCATCTGAATTGAAAGCCGATTCGCGTTTTAGAAAGTTGATTATTATGGGTCACAGTGAAGGCTCGCTCATTGGAATGCTAGCCTGCGAGCAAGTCGATGTTTTCGTTTCGTTAGCCGGCGCTGGAAGACCCATTGATGTTATTTTGAAGGAACAACTTGCGGTTCAGCTGGAGGGAAAGAAGAAACTACTTCGCGCAGCGAATGAAGGCCTTTCGAAGCTCAAAGAAGGCGTTTTGGTGGAAGACGCACCGGTGGAATTGTTTGGCTTGTTTCGTCCTTCCGTTCAGCCTTACATGATGTCTTGGATGAAATACGATCCAGCGGTGGAAATTTCGAAATTGAAAATTCCGATTGTCATTATCCAAGGCACCACAGATATCCAGGTTCAAGTTCAAGATGCTGAATTGCTTCACGCAGCTTCCTTAGGCTCTCGATATATTTTAATTGAAGAAATGAATCACATTTTCAAGATTGCTCCTTCTGACCGAACGAAGAATATTGAAACGTACAACAAGCCTGAGTTGCCGCTGGCGCCGGAGCTTTTAAGAACTTTGTTGTTTGAACTTCGTTGTTTGAACTGACGTTGTTTGAACTTCGTTGTTAAACCTTCGTCCGAAGGACCCTCGTGAAGCATTCACCCTCGCAAAGCCATTTGCCCTCGCAACGCAATCTGGTTGTAGATTCGCAGAACAATTGCAAAAGCCATGACCAACAACAGCATCTTCCGTCGCATTCGATTCATTTACGATTTTTCTGATCAGCAAATGATAGACATTTTCGCATTGACAGATGTTATGGTTACACGCTCCGATGTGAGCGACTGGTTGAAGAAAGAAGATCACGAAGAGTATCTCGACATTAATGACGAGATGCTTTCTATTTTTCTAAACGGATTTATCATTCTGAAACGTGGACGAAAAGACGGCCCATTGCCGGTTCCGGAGAAACGCTTAACGAATAACCTCATCTTCCGAAAAATGCGCATAGCGTTGAATTTAATTGACGAAGACATTATTCAAATCTTAGCGCTTGCCGACATGAAAATGAGCAAGCACGAACTCAGCGCCTTCTTCCGCAATCCATCCCAACGCCAGTATGTTGAATGTAACAATCAGGTTATTCGTAATTTCTTTCAAGGGTTGGAGAGGAAGGAAGGGAGGGAGGCGCAGCGTGGGAAGAAGAGTTAGAATGCCTTCGGCGAATGTTCTCTGAACGAATGCCCTCCGGGCGAATGTCTTCGACTGTCATTCAACAACGTCAGTTCCAATTAATCAGAAGGTAAGAAAGGCTAAGAGAAGGTAAGAGAGGGGAAGATTTAACAACGTTAGTTCCCATTACATCGTAGGAATTACGTAGTAGGAATAAAATCTTCGATTTTCCAATAACGAAGTTCAATACTTCCACGCCACAATCCTGCTCACTTTATTCCCCAATTGCATCTGAAGAATACGCATATCGCGGGCATCGACGTATTCGAGTTTGAGCTGAATTTTTTTAAGTGTACTTTCTTTCGAAACGAGTGTGCTGAACCACTCGACTTGATTTGCGTATGCTGCGCTTTGAAGAATCATTTTTTCAATGAAGGTTTCTTCTCCGCCTTGGCACCAGAGCTCGGTTCCTTGTCCACCGAAGTTCAATTGCACTTTCGTGTTTCGTGAATTTTTCAGGTTACGGTTTTTACGCAGATTGCCTTGCTGCGCGTCTTTCAGCGATGCGTGAAAAGGCGGATTACAAACTGTGAGATTGAATTTTTCTTCGGGAAGTATAATTCCGTGAAAGATGTCGTGCGCATTTTTTTGATGGCGCAATGTTATTTTATGTTGAAGTGATTCGTTCTCGTCGACAATTTTTTGTGAAGCCGCAATGGCCTTTTCATCGATGTCTGAACCCACGAAATTCCAGTTGTATTCATGAACACCAATGATGGGATAAATGCAATTCGCTCCAACGCCTACATCGAGCACTCGAATGTTATTTCCTAATTTTTTATCTTGAAGGAAATTTGGATTGTTCTTGTAGAGCAGATCGGCTATTTGATGCAGATACTCTGCTCTTCCCGGTATAGGAGGACACAAATAATTTTCAGGAATATCCCAATTCCCCACACCGTAATGTTTCTTCAGCAACGCCTTATTCAGCAGCTTCACCGCAATCGGATCAAAGAAATCGATACTCTCATTTCCGTATGCGTTTTTCTTCACGAACGGTGCTAATTCAGGCAATGCTTGAATCAGTTCTGGGAAGTTGTATTTGTCGTTATGTTGATTTCTTGGATGCATTTTTTTGTTCAATTTTTGTACACTAAAAAACGAAACCCTTGATTTTCAAGGGTTTTAGGGAGTTTTTAGTCGGGATGACAGGACTTGAACCTGCGACCACACGCCCCCCAGACGTGTACTCTACCAACTGAGCTACATCCCGTTTTTGAAGAGAGGCAAAAGTAACAAATTTCTAAGCCTTACCCCTCGCGTTTGTCTTTATTTTTGCAGTCTAATTCGCGCGATATGAAAATCTCTTACAAACTTCTTTCACAACTGGTTCAACCCCTGCCGGCTCCGGAACTCGCGGCTGCAACCCTTACCAGAACCGGTCTTGAAGTGGAAGGCATTGAAAGCGTAGAGAAAATTCCAGGCGGATTAAAAGGCGTGGTGGTCGGACATGTACTCGAATGCGAGAAACATCCCGATGCAGATCGTTTGTCTATCACGAAAGTGAATTTGGGTGAAGGCGAACCCGTTCAAATTGTTTGCGGTGCTCCGAATGTAGCAGCCGGACAAAAAGTGTTGGTTGCTACTGTTGGAACAACATTGTATCCTTCATCTGGCGAGGCCTTCACCATTAAGAAAAGTAAAATTCGCGGAGCCGAATCCATAGGTATGATCTGCGCGGAAGACGAACTAGGCCTCGGCGCTTCACACGACGGGATTCTTATCCTTCCTGAAGAAACAGTGGTTGGAACTCCAGCTGCTGTAGCCCTCAACATTGAAAGCGATGCATGCCTCGAAATTGGTATTACTCCAAATAGAACTGACGCTCTTTCACATGCTGGCGTAGCGCGCGACTTCGCTGCTGCGTGGAATTTGGAAAACGAAAATAAGGTTGCGCTTTCAAGCACAACCGCCCCAGCTATTTCCTTCCAACCGAAAAATTGGAAATTAGATCTTCACGAAAACACCGAGTGTTCGCGCTATGCGTTCGCGGTGATGAGCGGAATTGAAAATCAAGAGACGCCTGCTTTCATCAAAGAAGCATTGGCTGTTATCGGCGTGAAGAGCGTGAACTTGTGTGTAGACGTGACCAACTTCGTTCAACACGAATTGGGACAGCCGCTGCACGTGTTCAAGGCAAATGATTTTTCCAATCAGACCATCACGGTTCGAAATGCAACTGCCGACGAAGCGTTAGAAACCCTCGACGGTGTTTCGCGCAAACTCACCGG
>JBJOPP010000145.1:0-3497 GCA_046050685.1 Bacteroidota bacterium | reverse complement strand
CTTATAATGGTAACCAATTGATCCTCAAACCACATCTTTCGACGTATGAATCACAAAACAATTACCAAGTAAAATCAGACGGTGATTGGGGGATGTTGGGCATTAAAGGTGACCGAATTAGTCGGGCAGGTATACAACTCCATTTCAAACAATCTGGAGATTCTTTGTTCCATATTTACCAATCCATCCATGCCCAAAGTCACTCACATAGTGCAGCATTAAAGAAAGCCAAAAACATACGTCATTCGATTGCTATAGAAGGAAATACAGTCCATTTGAATAACTTTTACACCTATCCTCTAGCTGATAAATTGCGTTTGCAAGATGTCGAAATCTATGTGGAAATTCCAGCTGGAAAATCGGTAAAAATTAATAACAAAGTGATTCGTCTAGACGCCGATACAAATCGTGACCAAAAAATGGATTCAGACTACGAAGAAAAAGGTGAGATTCAAGCAAATGGAAGCTATTCGCATTGGGATTGAGGGAGAAAGGAGGTGATGGGCAAATGACGAGAGACAATGGACAAAAGACAAAGGACAAAGGATAAGAACATGTGCTTTACCTTGGTGGCTGTGGCACTCGAAGCCACAAAAGACAATGGACAATGGACAAAAGACTAGTCTATACTTCGGTGCCACTATTCAGACGTTAAGATATCAAGATGTTAGGACTTGATTTATGCTTCGGAAGCTTCTTCGCTCTCACTCTCACTCCCACTCTCGCTCTAACTCCCACTCTCGCTCTCACTCCGTTTTGTGGGTAATACTGGATTCGAACCAGTGACCCCTGCCCTGTCAAGGCAGTACTCTAAACCAACTGAGCTAATTACCCGGAAGAACAAAGTTAGTAAAGATCTGAAGTTTAACAAGGTGTTTACTTCTGCTTAAAAACGCGTATTTTCATCAAAAAATTCAGTTCGTTATGCGTTTATCTCTATTCATTCTGTTTCTTATCACCTCACTCTTTTCTCTTTCACAGAAATCATTTCAAGTAAAAGTAATCGTACGTTCAACTGAAGGAATTCCTTTAGAAAACATCTCTATAAAGACTATGAACGGAACTTCAGTCATTGGAAATAAAACAGATGCCAATGGAATCTGTTACTTAGTACTGTCCCAAAAATCCTTTTCGGTTACAGCAAGCGATGAATCAGAAAATTATGCAACAACCACCTCTAGCATATCACTTACAAAAGCAGAAAACTGCTGGATTAATATTGAGATGGTTCCAGGTGCTAAAATGAATTTGGAACGTTTAAAACAAGACGACATGCTGTACGGCAATGCTGATTCAATTGGAAAAAAACCGTGTAGTGATACCAATTTTGTTGAGGCAAGTTATCCAGGAGGAAATGCTGCTTTGATGAAGTACATTCGAGAAACAATTCGCTATCCCGAAGTGAGTATTGATAGAAATGAATCAGGAAAAGTATATCTCTCATTCATTGTTGAAACAGATGGAAACCTTTCTCATATCAAGGTAGTACGAGGTGTCTCACCGGAAATAGACCAAGAGGCGATGCGAATTTTTATCAAATCTCCAAAATGGGTGTCCGCTGTTTGCAATGGAACGGCGGTTCGAAGCAGCTATAAAATTCCCATTAATTTCAGCTTGAACTAATTCGTTACTGATGAAACTTATTTCTTTTCTTTCTTTTCTTTCTTTTATAACATTCATAATAACGCAATCATTTGGTTATTCGCAAGACTATCTGAATCCATACGAAGGATTTGCAAAAGGCGACACCCTTTATGCTTTCGCTGACAACACCCCGATGTATTCTGGTCCAAATACCATGTCAAAATTGGTCACAGAGATTCGATTGAATCAAGTGATTACCATTGCCTCAGAACGTGAACAGGATTTCTCCATTGAGTACAATTCGAATGAATTTCTTCATGTCAACTTTAAAGGAAAGAAAGGATTTATTCAGCGGAAACATCTCGCTACGAAACAATTGATTTACACACCAAGCAAGACTTTAATGTTGTTTCAATTTGCACTAAATTCAGACCGTCAATATGAATTACGCTACAACGAATACAGCAATAATGAGCTAATTCTCACCATGGCCTTGCCCATGTATAGCAATGCCTGTAATGTTTATTTGGAAGACACTCACGGACTTGATAGTGTTACAGCATTCCTTGTTGTAGATCATTTTTCGGAAGCTTGTGGTGTGAATGGAGGGCTTGATTATTACGTTTGGAATCCAGGAGAATTAGCAGAGATGGCAGCGCTTTTTGAAGTTGGTGATGGCGGTGTTTATTCATTAATCGAACGTTTTATTTTCCCTTCAGATCCAGAGGGATTGCCTGATAAAGTGATCTTTGAGTCGGTTGAAGAAAATGTCTATGACGAGGATACGGAATGGGGTTCTACCCTAAATACGCATCGTGTTTATCAATGGGTGTACGGGAATTTGTACCCAGAATTTAAAAAATCGTTTGAGGAGGAAGTTGAAGAGTAACTGAAAAGAACGAAACGGAATGAGACGATTGATTTTAGCCACTAGTATACTGAGCTTTTTTATCTTTAGTAGCGCCACAGAGCCTACTCACAAAGGCATGTGCAACATTAGCATTTCAAAAGCATATACACAAAATGTGCTGGGTAAGAACATTGGATATTATGTCGAATTCAAAAACAACTCCAGCCGCACAGTCGATGCCTTAAAATGGAAAGCGACCTTTTATGATAATTTCAATGATCAAAAGGGAGTGAGAGAAGGATCATGGAGCTCGGGCAATTTTATCTCTCCCATCGCGCCCAAATCGACAGCGATAGATTTAGAAAGCAACTGGGTGAATGATGCTACGAAAGTGAGAATTACCATCACTAAAGTTCACTTCACAGATGGCATGACCTGCGAATAATTTGTTGTTATGAAATTCCTTCCCCATGAAGGTTGTACCTTTACCCCTCAATCTCAATAGTAAATATGATTTCTTATTCGCCAAAAGAATGGTTCAGTTTTGTTTTTCGCATTCATAAATCTGAAACATTTCAACAATTAATTCCTTTGCTTATTGGAGTAGCCATTTTCGCAGCTTTCGTGGCTTTTTTAGAAATCGAATTACTCAGTTCGAACAAAAAAATGACTGATTTAGTGAAAGGAATTTCAACCATTTATACCCTACTCGGTTTTACCTTATCCTTATTATTGACGTTTCGTTCGAACAGCGCTTATGACCGGTGGTGGGAAGGCAGAAAGCAATGGGGAGAATTAACCAATAATTCACGGACATTAGCGTCTCATATGAGAGCTATTCTTGGAGAAAATTACGTTGCAGAACGTCTCGTTATCGCAGATTACTTAAAAATATATGCGCATACGTTACAACGACATTTAAAATCAGAGAAGGTTCAGCGTGACGAATTTGAATCCTTCACCAAGACAGCGCATTTAAAATCAGAAGTCAAACAATTTACATCCGCACAACACCAACCTATTGCCATCTATACTTCTTTGATTGATTATGTGCAATCCTTGT
>JBJOPP010000144.1:0-3863 GCA_046050685.1 Bacteroidota bacterium | reverse complement strand
CCATGGACGAACTGCGAAAAAAATTCGGAGACCGTGCCGTTATGAAAGCCGCCGGAATTGAAGCACGAAGCATTGGGCGAGGCGACAACCCGTTCGACGGTGGTCCGCCTGTTCTTCTCGCGAATAGGCGTCAGTAAGCATTACCTTTGCACCCATGCAGCTTTGGGAAAACGACCATTTCACATTTCTTCCACCTAACTCGAACGAGAGACAAGCGTATATCGCTTGGGGGAAAAAAGATGCGTTTGTTTTGAATGAAAACAATCTCGAAGACATTCAAAAGCTTAACCATTGGTTAGCCGAAAAAACACTTCCAGTTTTCGGATATATTTCCTTCGAAGCCAAAAAACTTTTCGAGAAAAACACCTATAAGAATGTATGCTCCGACGGAAGTGAAATCCTCTATTTCTTCGAACCACAACACATCTGGAAAGAAGAAAATGGAACATGGAAAACACTTACGGAAGAAGAACCGAATGTTCGTTCGGTAATCGAAGATTTTATTTCAACCTATAAAAAAGTAGAAATAACAAGTACTGAAGAAAAACTTGTGTTCGAAATGCGTGAAAGCGAAGAGTCGTATGTCGAAAAAATTCAAGACATCCTGAATCATATTCAGCAAGGACAATACTACGAAACCAACTTCTGTATGCCTCTTCAAGCAGACGGAGAATTGAACGATGCGTTCGCGCATTTTTCAAAAATGAACAACGCTACAGAAGCTCCACATGCCACGTATTTCAATGGAGACAACCTTCAGTTGTTGTGCACCTCGCCTGAACGTTTCATTCAAAAAGAAGGGAATAAAATAATTTCACAACCCATTAAAGGGACCATTCGAAGAGGAATAAATTCCGAAGAAGATGAGCAGAATAAAGCTTTGCTTCAGTCCAGTGAAAAGGAACGATCTGAAAATATCATGATTGTGGATTTGGTTCGAAACGATCTGTCGCGCATTGCAACCAAAGCCAGCGTGAATGTTAAATCGTTGTGCGAACCTCACACCTTCAAAACACTTCATCATCTCATTAGCACAGTAGAAGCGCAGCTTCCTTCCAACATAACATTCACCGAAATTTTAGCGGCTACCTTTCCCATGGGTTCCATGACAGGCGCACCGAAAATTAGCGCAGTGAAGCACATGGAAGAGCTTGAAGTATTGGATAGAGGAATTTACAGCGGAAGTTTTGGAGTGATTGAGCCGAATGGCAATTTCGACTTCAATGTTATCATTCGCTCTGCGGTTTACAACAAAGAAAAAAAACAAACAACCATCAAAGTGGGAAGCGCAATAACACAAGCCTCTAACGCGAAAGCGGAATACGAAGAGTGCCTATTGAAAGCAGCATCTACACTTTCTATATTCAATTAAAATGAAACAATTACTTAAAGACTTAAAGGCAGAATTTCAAACCTTCGAAGAAGCGCAATTGCTTGTGGCAGTGAGCGGAGGAATGGACTCTATGCTCATGGCTGAATTGCTCCTTCGTGCTAAAATTCCGTTCGCGGTGGCGCATGTGAATTACCAATTACGCGGAAAAGATTCTGAAAAAGACGAACAGTTCGTGAAGGCCTATTGCAAAAAAAATAAGCTTACTTTTCACTGCGCACACGCAGGCGATTTGTGGAAGGAATCGAAAAACAATTTGCAAGAACGTGCTAGAGATTTTCGATACACCTACTTCCAACAGTTGCAAGATGAATTCGGATACACACAAGTTGTTCTTGCACATCACGCCAACGATCAATTGGAAACCGTTCTTCAGCACCTTGTGCGTGGAAGCGGATTGAAAGGATTGCTGGGAATGAAGCGTCACACTTCAACCAAATGGCGTCCACTTTTAGAAATTTCGAAAAAAGACCTTGAAGGATTTGCGAAAGAACTCAAACTGAAATGGAGAGAAGATGCTTCCAACAGTACTTCCGTTTACGGCAGAAATAAAATCCGCAACAAGGTGGTTCCTATTCTGGAAGAAATGAATCCGAACATTCTTCAAACCCTTTCAAACAGCATTGAAATTTGGGAAGAACAGCATGCCATTGTTCAAGAAAGTTTGCAAAATTGGCTCGACCAAAATGTTGTGTTAAAAGGTGAAAACGAATTGCTCTCGATCACTGCTGTGAATAACCACTATGCTCCCCGTCAGATTATGTGGGAGTGGTTGAATCTTTTTGAATTCACTACGGGTGAAATTGACGAGATCTTGAAGCTTCAGAAAACAGGCGCGAAAGTATCGAACGCCACCTATGCGGTCGCTCGTGATCGCGATAACTATGTTTTGTATGCATTGAAAAGTGAAATGCCCCTTGACGAATCGAAGTACGACGTGGATATTGTTCCTGCGAAAGGGTACGAAATTGAAAAAGATCCGAAGGTTATGCAACTGAATGCCGACAAGTTGCGTTTCCCATTAGAGATTCGTGCATACGAACCAGGAGATAAAATTCGTTCGTTGGGTATGAAAGGAATGAAGAAGGTGAGCGATGTACTTGTTCAAGCGAAGATTCCTATGAACGAGAAAAACAACTATCCGGTTTTAGTAAGTCACGATGAGATTGTTGCGGTTATTGGATTGTGTATTTCTGAAGATTATAAATTAGATGCATCTGCTAAAAAGGTTTTTGTGATGCGTCTCACCTAACTAGAAATGAATTGAACTATTTTTGAGCCTATGAAGAATTTATCAGTAAAGATTTTTGCGACCCTTGCTATTTTGTTTTCATCTTGGAATGCGCAGGCGCAAATTGTGGATCCGGTAAAATGGAAAACAAGCCTGGTTAGTTTACCAAACAACGAAGCGGAAATTGAATTTCAAGCAAGCATTTCACCTGGATTCCATTTATACTCGACGAGTCCGTCTACTGATCCTAACGTATATGCCCTTCCAACTGAATTGATTTTAAATGCTGACAAAGCAAATTTCGAACTCATTGGAAAATTAACAGAAGGAAAGTACATCACGCATTACGATGAAATGCAAGGTGGTGAGGTGAACTATTTTGAAAACACTGCTGTCTTCAAACAAAAAATTAAAATCATCGGTACAGCTCCTTTTACATTAAAGGGAATTATTCAAGGTCAAACGTGTAACGACAAAGCATGCTATCCGATTGAGTCGAAATTCAAATTACAAGTAACACCGAATGCAGCTGACGGGGCTGTAGCATCAACAACCCCCGCAGATACCGCGGCAGCTGAAGAAGATCAAGTTCAATTAGAGCCAACAACAACAAAATTCCGTTATTGGATTCAGACCATTCGTAACGACAAAGAGAAACTCACTACCCGAATTGAAAATGGCAGTGTATCCGCACAGACGAGTCAAGACGGTAACATGTGGCAATTGTTCTTTTTAGGATTTTTAGGTGGATTGGTTGCATTGCTTACACCATGCGTGTTTCCAATGATTCCATTGACCGTTGCATTCTTCACAAAAGGAAATAAAGATCGCAAGAAAGGAATTTTCCAAGCGTTGATATACGGTGGATTTATCTTCTTGATTTACATTTTGCTTTCGATGCCGTTCCACTTCTTGGATCAAATCAATGAAAATATCTTGAACGACATTTCAACGAATGTTCCACTGAACATCGTGTTCTTCGTGATCTTCATTGTGTTCGCACTTTCATTCTTCGGATTGTTCGAGATTACACTTCCCGCAGGGCTGGCGAATAAGATGGACAAGAATGCAGAGGCGGGCGGATTGCTTGGTGCGTTCTTCATGGCGTTAACCCTGGCAATTGTATCGTTCTCATGCACAGGTCCTATCTTGGGTTCATTGCTCGCAGGATCTTTAGCGAAAGACGGTGGAGCCATTCAGTTGACCGTTGGAATGGGCGGATTCGGATTGGCACTTGGAATA
>JBJOPP010000143.1:0-5121 GCA_046050685.1 Bacteroidota bacterium | reverse complement strand
AAGACAGCACATTCCGAATCTCTTGAAATTCAAGATCGGTAACCAGTTGCTCGTTGAAATATCTCATGGGCGGCTAAAATAACACCGTCCTGTGTGAAACATGTCGAATACCTTGTGAATGATTCCAACATTTTCACGAAATTAGTTTCATGAAAAAGGTGCTTCATTTCTTCAAGAACCGTTATTTGCTCACCCTTGCACTTTTTGTGGTGTACAATTTATTCATAAACAACATTGACATTCCCTTCATTATTTCATCGCGTTGGGAATTACACAAGTTGCGTGAACAAGCCTTGCAGCTTGAGAAAGACAACATTCAAGCGAAGCAACAATTGGAAGCCATTAACGCTAAAAACTTCGCATTAGAAAAATTGGCGCGTGAAGAATACTTCATGAAGAAGCCGAACGAAGACGTGTACGTCTTCAAAATAAAAAACTAGATTTCTTCTGAAATTCTAACAGCACGTGGACCAAGTTCCACTACCTCAAGATTTAACACTTTTCCTTTTTGAATTTCGAAACGCATGAGCGTTCGAACTTTATGAAAGCCATGTGTGCCGGCCGCTCCAGGATTTAAATGCAGATTTCCTTCACGCTGATTCTTTCCCGCCATACAGATATGAGAATGTCCACAGACGAACAAATCTATTTTTTCTTCTCGAATAATTTTTGAAATACGCGCAGGATAAGACGGTGGTCTTCCACCAATGTGCGTCATGAAAACGCTCAACCCTTCCACATTAAAAATCAAGTCCTCGCAAGTCATAGAACGAACACGTGTATCGTCAATATTTCCAAATACAATTCGTGTGGTCTTTCCAAGCGATTCCAAAAGTTCTACGATCTTTTCCGAACCAATATCTCCGGCATGCCACACCTCATCGGCATTTCGGCAGTGTTCTTGTAAACGATCATCGAAATAACCGTGTGTGTCTGAAAGTAAAACAATTCGCATTGTTCAAAAATAATTCGTTAATGCTGCGGTTATCCCATTAATTCAAAGAATTTAGTAAAAACGAATCGCATTGCATTTTACGACTATGAATAGACTTTTCACTTCGCTTCTTTCCCTCGCATTTTTATTTATGTTGAATTCTTGCTTGGCCCAACCCCACAAGGAATACAGCATTAAAAACAAGCGCGCCATCTCGAAATACGAAGAAGCCATTTCGGCCTACGGACAATACAACAACAGCCTAGCGCTAGTTATATTGGAAGATCTCATTCAAAGTGAAGATCAGTTTGCTGAAGCTTATTTCCTAATGGGACAAATCTTTGCAGAGCAAAATGATATGCAGAAAGCGATAGCGCCGCTCGAAAAAGGACTTGCCATTAACGCTTCCATCTTCCCCATGGGCTATTACATGTTGGGAGAATGTTATTTCAGCTTGGCCGAATACGAAAAAGCAGAGCAAGCGATAACCACTTACACCAAAATGCCAAAAGCCAATCCGAATGTGCATTACCGCGCACAACTCATTTTGGAAAGTTGCGTGTTCGCCAAACAAAGCATGAAATACCCTGTTCCTTTCAACCCCATAAATTTAGGCGCTGAAATAAACACGGAAAACGACGAGTACTTCCCATGCATTACAGCCGACACGAAGACACTTCTCTTCACTCGATTGCTGAAAGACAAGCGGGCGTTTCAAGGAACTCATGAAGATTTTTTCATGACAGAAAGAACCGAAACAAAGAATTTCAATGAAGGATGGAAGGCCTCTCTTCCTGTTAAATCTATCAATACATTGTACAACGAAGGCGCGCCGACATTGAGCGCCGACGGACAAACAATCGTTTTCACTGCCTGTGAACTTCCGGGATACGAATACGGTGAAACCCGCACGGGACTTGGCAGTTGTGATTTGTTTTTTTCGCTTCGAACAGCGACTGGATGGACAGCTGCTGAGAACTTTGGAGTTGGAATCAATTCAAGTTATTGGGAAACACAACCAAGCTTAACCGCCGATGGCGCCACGCTTTATTTCATTCGAGGAAAGAAAGGAAAAGGCGGCGCAGTAGAAGATCCGAATATTTATTTCAGTCAAATCAATGAAGCCGGAGAATGGAGCGAACCCGCGAAAGTTCCTGGATTCATTAACACCAAAGGAAGAGAGGAAAGCGTGTTCGTTCATCCAGATGGACAAACCTTATACTTCTCTTCAGACGGACATCCGGGCATGGGAGGTCTCGATATTTTCGTGAGTCGTTTGCAACAAGACGGAAGCTGGAGTAAGCCTGTGAATTTGGGGTATCCGATTAACACCGCAGCCAATGAGAATTCAATCCAGGTGACGGCGCAAGGCGATATTGCGCTCATGGCAAGTAATCGCCAAGGCGGAAAAGGAGGACTGGATCTGTACTCTTTCGAACTTCCTGAAAACGTAAGACCTCGCTATGTGAGTTATGTGGAAGGGTTTGTGTTCGACAGCAAAACGAATGCGCCGTTAGACGGGAAATTGCAATTGTTGAATTTGAGCAACGGAGAAATTGTTGCTGAAACGTATTCGAACAAAAGTCGCGACGGATATTTCTTGGTTTGTCTTCCAGCAGGAAACGACTATGCGTTGAATGTTAGCGCGAACAACTACCTCTTCTACTCTTCGAACTTCTCGTTGCGCGATTTCACACCTTCTCGTCCCTATAGAAAAGACGCACCACTTCAAAAAATGGATTCAGGAGCAACAATCGTTTTGGAGAACATTTTCTTTAAGACAAATAGTTCTAATCTGGAGACTGAATCGCACATTGAATTGGCCAAGTTGATAGAGCTTTTAGTGAAAAATCAAACCATGCGTATTCGTATTGAAGGACATACCGACAGCGACGGCGATGAAGCAGCCAACTTGAAACTTTCACAAGCCAGAGCTCTCAGCGTTAAAACGTATTTAGAATCGAAAGGCATTGCGAGCAACCGTATTGAATCGGAAGGTTATGGCGAAACCCAACCGCTTGAATCGAATGCCACTCCGGAAGGAAAAGCCAAGAACAGAAGAACGGTATTTAGAGTTCTTTAAAACAAAAAAGGTGTTCGAAATGAACACCTTTTTTTGTAAAGTTTCTTTTCGAATTAATCAATCACATTGATCACCCTGTTGGGTGCTCTGAACTTCCCTTTAATAACACCACCTCTAGAAGTACCTTGGATATTGGTCTTTCTTGTTGTACGATCTAAATAAACTGTTGAAGTTCCTAAAGGCAAATTCGAAAGCGAGTTAATTCCAAAAACCATGTTGGTAGCTCCAACACTATTGGTGAAGTTCCAAGTATCGTCGCCCCAAGCCCATGAACCAACAAATACACCGACTTCTTGATTTTGTCCTAACGCAGTTCCTGTCCATTGAAAATCATATGGCGTTGAACGACTCAACTCCGTAAAGTTCGAAGGGAAGTCAATGGTTTCAAAAGCCGGAACTGTATTCGTAAACACGTTACCGTCGAGGTTCGTGTAAACGAAAGTACCTGGCGCAATATTTCCCACATACTCTTTCACATGCGCTCCCCAGAAAATACTGTAAGGCAAATCATCGCCGTTGAATTTCACATTGTCTGTTGAATCCAACTCCAACAACGTACCCAACGGTCCACCAAATCGGAAACGCGCGATAACAGTTGTTGTTCCTGTATTCGAATTGTAAAACTGTTCGTATTCGGTGTAGATGCGATCTTGATTTACATCACCGGCTGATTCTCCTGTGCAAGAGAAAAGCGCTGCTGAGATAATCACCGATAAAATCCAAATTCCTCTTTTCATAAAAATATGTTTTACCGAATTTAATTGAAATGACGTTAAAAATAACGACTTCAAGAAAAACTATACAGTTCTTCCAGGATAAACTTCCAATGCGTGACGTAAACATTCCACTGCATTGCGAAGTGCGTCTTCGTTCAACACATAAGCCAAACGAACTTCGTTGGTTCCAGCGCCTGGCGTGGCATAGAAGCCAGTAGCCGGTGCCATCATAACCGTTTGATTGTTGTATTCGAATTCTTCTAACATCCACTGACAAAACTTATCGGCATTGTCAATCGGAAGACGAGCAATGCAATAAAACGCACCCTTCGGATTCGGACACATAACGCCTGAAATGGCGTTCAATCCATTCACCAAAATATCTCTGCGCTTCACATATTCAGCAACTACGCCATCGAAATATTCTTGCGGAGTATCCAATGCGGCTTCCGAAGCAATCTGTCCGAAGGTGGGTGGAGAAAGTCTTGCTTGCGCGAACTTCATGGCCATGGCCATAACATCTGCGTTACGTGTAACCAATGCACCAATGCGCGCACCGCACATGCTGTAACGCTTACTCACGCTGTCAATCATAATCGCATGATTGTCTAATCCTTCCAAATTCATTACTGAATGTGGAACCGCTCCATCGTACATAAACTCGCGATACACCTCATCTGCAAACAAGAACAAGTCGTGCTTGATTACCAAATCGCGCAATTGTTCCAACTCTTCCTTCGAATATAAATATCCGGTTGGATTGCCCGGATTGCAAATCAAGATAGCCTTTGTCTTCGGTGTAATTTTTTCTTCGAATGCTGAAATTGGAGGCAATGCAAATCCAGTTTCAATGTATGAAGTAACAGGAACCACATTCACTCCAGCCATTACAGCGAATCCGTTGTAGTTCGCGTAGAACGGTTCTGGAATAATAACTTCGTCTCCAGAGTTCATGCACGTCATAAACGTAAAAATCAACGCTTCTGAACCACCTGTGGTGATCATGAGTTGCTGCGGAGTTAACGCAATATCTTTCGAAGCGTAATAACCTGTTAGTCCTTTTTTGTATGAGCCAATTCCATCTGAATTGCTGTATTCGATCACTTTAATATCTAGCGCCTTCATCTTCTCGCGAACAATTTCGGGAGTCTCAATATCGGGCTGACCAATGTTCAAGTGGTAGACAGTTTTACCTGCTGCTTTCGCTGCTTCCGAAAATGGAACCAGCTTACGAATAGGTGAAGAAGGCATAGATACAGCCTTCGATGAAATGTTTGGCATATAAATAAAATTTGCTCGGCAAAATTAGTCAATTCCTGTCGGCTTCCTTCTTAACTTGCTCCAATGTTATTCTTTTCACCTGAAATACCCGACGGCACGTGGAAATT
>JBJOPP010000142.1:0-2960 GCA_046050685.1 Bacteroidota bacterium | reverse complement strand
CGTTGAGACCGTGCTCGGCCGAAGACGATTCCTTCCAGACATTAACTCTTCGAATGCTATATCTAGAAGCTTCGCTGAACGCAATGCCGTAAATGCTCCTATTCAAGGATCGGCAGCAGATGTGATTAAAGTAGCTATGGCTAAAATTCAGTCTGCACTAAAAGCAGCCAACCTGAAAACAAAAATGGTGCTTCAGGTACACGATGAATTGCTCTTCGATACACCCAAGGAAGAAATAGAACAAGTGTTTGCATTGGTTAAACATGAAATGGAGAACGCAGTGAAGCTTTCAGTACCCTTAGATGTTGAAATTCAATCAGGAAATAACTGGCTTGAGGCGCATTAATATCATTTTTTTCACGAGATATTGTAACTATATTCGCAATAAGCCGTATCAATGTGCTCTAACTATTCAATCAGTTCAAATGATTAAAAAATACCTCTCCCTCACTGCTCTTGTCAGTGTGTGCATCGGCAGCCTAGCACTCGTTGCTTGCGGCGGAAGTGAAAACAAAACCGATAACAAAGCGCCTCTAGAATCAGGTGCTAGCGAATTAACCAACAAAGACGAGTTCTTCAAAGACCGCGAACAAGCGTTGAAGCAAATCTTCTTCAGCATTCCCGCTCCTATTGAAATGGCCGACATGATCAAAGATGCCGGATTCAGTTTCGATAAAGCCATGTTGAATTCGGTGGAAAAGGTTTCGAAATATGTCGATGAAGAAAATCGTGCAATCAATCTCGGAATTTATGCCGCAGACTTGAGTTACAGCACAGTCTTCGAACAGAAGCAAGAATCTGTAAACTACTTAGCCGCTTCAAAAACATTGGCAAGTGCTTTAGGAATCGACGGTGCAATGGATGAGCAATTCATGGAGCGTGTGCAAAAAAATCAGAACAACAAAGACTCACTTTTAACTTATGTGACACTTTCTTACCAAAACGTGAACGCGTATTTGAAAGAAGGGAAGCGCACCGACGTAAGTGCTCTTATTGTTTCTGGTGCATGGATTGAGACACTTTATTTATCTACGCAGTACGCAGGTAAAAAGGGAGAGAAAGCCATGAAGCAACGTGTA
The DNA here is from genome assembly GCA_046050685.1 of Bacteroidota bacterium. Lineage (GTDB taxonomy): Bacteria > Bacteroidota > Bacteroidia > Flavobacteriales_D > Sanyastnellaceae > CAIZGX01. The sequence goes on along the minus strand of JBJOPP010000142.1, from coordinate 1,881 downwards.
GCAGAGCAAACCTACTCTCTTGATCAACTGGTAAGTTACTTGAATCTATTCGCAACAAGCGATCGTGTTAATCACATGAAAGAAGATTTGACTAGACTTCAATCCATTTACAAAGAAGTAGTTGTTGCGAAAGGTGAAACTTCGGTTGAAAAAGATGCTAGCGGTGTCACTACTATCGGAAGCACTGAGACAGTTACCATGAGCGATGCAACACTTGCTAAAATAGCAGCCGAAGCCGTTGCGATCCGTAACAAATACATTCAATAAAAAATTCAGAAGATATCATCATGAAAGCATATAAAATTCTCCTGTTCTTGTTGGTCTTTATTCCTTCATTCGCTTCAGCGCAATGCAGACCTTTCACAAAAAATAAAGTTCTTCCAAAATTGAATGGGTACGTTCAAAACGACAGTTACAACTCAGCGCAAATGGCTCCAGGCGAAGACGCTGAGATCATGGTAACTTTCTTCGGTGGTCGCGATTATCGTTTACTCGTGGTTGCACACCCTATTCTTGGCGATGTTGAATTCACCGTAAGTGACATCAATGGAAAGCAAATCTATTCCAATAAAGATGCGCAAAACAAAGAGACGTTCGATTTCAAAATGAAGAACACACAACAACTCATTGTTAAAGTAAAGGTTCCTGAACAAAAAGATGCTGTAGTTCAGCATATCGGCTGCATTAGCATCGTTTCAGGATTCAAACAGTAAAACTATCATCTTCAAATAAAAAGCCGCTTAATCGCGGCTTTTTTCATTTTAAAAAGACGGGTTAATAGTTACCCGAATGTTCTTTTTCCTAGAATCCATCTTCTTCCAAAACCAATTGTTTATGTGATAAGAAGCAAAGGCGCTGGCAGTACCAATGAATGCGCCTGCCGCAACATCGGTGGGATAATGCGCACCCAAATGCATACGCGAGTATCCAATTCCACAGGCGTACATATAGGCGGGAACGGCTATATACCATTTCGGTTTAGCCAACACACAACTCGTCGCCCACTGAAAAGCAGAACTCGTATGTCCAGAAGGAAACGACAAACTTCCAGCATGCGTTTTTTTGTATATCAAATCACCGTGAGCCGCAAATGGACGCGGCCTTGCAATTCCGTACTTCAACACAACAGTAACAAATCCGTTCAATGCCAATCCGCCTGCCATGCCCACGAACTGACGCTTCACGAATTCGTCTTTTTTCAAAACGCCAACAGTGCCAACCAGTAGAGGGGTTCCTACAGTCACATAAGTAATGCTGTTTGTATAGGCTTCCCAAAATCGATCGGACTTCTCCGGACCTCCGTTGATTTTCGCCAATAGATTCAAATCCCAAGCGGCTTGACCATTCGACCTAAAACAAAAAAGCACCAAGAGCAAAACGAGCGCTTGGTGCTTTAAATGGAATTTTTTCATTAATTCTCTGGTTTCACAGTAGCAGAAAGATACTCTCTGTTCATGCGAGCGATATTTTCAATACTGATGCTCTTTGGACATTGAACCTCGCAAGCACCAATGTTGCTGCAATTTCCAAATCCTTCTTCATCCATTGTCTTTACCATGTTCAATACACGCTCTTTGCGTTCTGGGTGTCCTTGTGGCAACAAAGCGAATTGAGAAACTTTCGCACTCACGAATAACATCGCAGAGCTGTTCGGGCAAGTTGCAACGCACGCACCGCAACCAATACACGTTGCAGCATCAAACGCTTTATCTGCATCGTCCTTCGGAATTGGAATCGCGTTCGCATCCATGGTTCTTCCTGAAGTATTCACAGACACGAATCCACCCGATTGAATAATACGATCAAACGCCGCGCGATCTACCATCAAGTCTTTTACCACTGGGAAACCTTCAGCTCTCCATGGCTCAATGTAAATAGTAT
>JBJOPP010000141.1:0-2820 GCA_046050685.1 Bacteroidota bacterium | reverse complement strand
CATTCTGTTTCTCATTCTGTTTCTCATTCGATTTTTATTCAAGAACAGTTATGTTTCCTTCTTCGAAATAAATTTCACCGCCCTCACAAACCACGCGCATGTAATAAACGAACACTGCTGGATCGACCTTCTTCCCTTTGTAATAACCATTCCATCCAACGCTTTGATCTTGGGTTTCGAAGACCAACTCTCCCCATCGATCGAACAATTTAAAATCCAATTCAGTAATGAAATTTCCTCTTACATAAAGCCATTCATTCGCTTGATCGAGATTCGGTGTGAATGCGTTTGGTATGTACACGGTTGGCCTTCCACATATAAAATCTACCACTCGCACCGTAACGCTGTCTTGCTGAACACAATCGCCGTCTGCAACTGTTACGTTGTAGGTTGAAGTCATTTCAACGAAAGCATTTGGATTATATATATTCGGATTATTCAATCCCAACGATGGAGTCCAAGTGTATGAATACCCTGTGTTCACTGGACTTGCAGTTAGCTGCACATTCGTTCCAGCAAGCACCACAGCCGGCGAAGCGGTTGCGTTAATTGTCGATGCATTGAGTGCACTTACTGCAACTTGGACGGTATCTTGTGCCAAGCACCCGCTTGGGGTTGCGGCAGAAACAGAGACCTCTGTTGCACTCGTAATTACCATCTCAATGGATGAAGTTCCTTGTCCACTTAAAAGCTGCCCATTCGATTGCCACTGGTAATTGAATGTCGCATTCGGATTTAACACCGACAACGAAACTGTATCTCCGTAACAAGCTGTAAAATCACCTTGAATAGTCGCTTGGTCGCCAACCATAAAAACAGAAACACTGTCCTCAACCGTGCAGCCGTTTGCAGACAATTGAGCGTAATACGTCTGCATACCATTTACAAAAACACTGATGGATAAATCCTGTGTATTGCTGTTCAAGGGTGAAGAAAAATCACTTGATGCACTCCAAATTAAACTTCCATTTGTAGGATTAATAGCGGCGATTAAATCCACAGTATTCGGAACACAAAGTGAGGTGTCACTTGGAAGAGTTAATTCCAATTGTGGAACAACTACATCCAGCGAAAGAGTATCGGTACAAACGTCGTGTTGAACCAACAACTGATACGAAGTACTAGCAGTTCCTGTGAAAATAGGAAGCGGACTGTTTACATCGCTCAAGTTCCCGTCGTTCGGAATCCAAGTATAAACGGCATTCGGATCATCGCTCACTTGACCAATTTGCAAGGGAACTCCACCACAAACAGTCACGTCATTCAACGACTCAACAATCGGTTCAACAATCGTAATGGTTCTTGATATTGTATCAACAGCATTACATGTAACTGGATTCTGCGCTGTCAATGTTATGGTGTATGTGCCAGGAGCATTGAAGGTGTGAACGACATTGTTTCCAAAAACAGTAGAATTGTCATCGCTAAAATGCCATTGCACAGAAGCTGCAAGGGTTGAATTGCTCACCAGTTGAATCGTAGATCCTTCACACAAAAACGGTGGCGCATTGAAACTCGCAATGGTCAACGGCAATTGAAAATCGTATTTGAATACACCATTGTTGCAACTGTTGTTGTTGATGGCTGAAACCGCGTTTGGTGGAAATATTGGAAAGTCGCTATTTCCGCCACAACCTGCACAAACACTCTGATAAATGATTCCTTTTCGATCGAAACGGCTAGTTCCCCCGTCTACGTGTTCCGCACTTAAGTTTCCTCCAAAAAAAGATGCGTAAGTAACCGCGCTAGCATCGGCTTCCAAAACAAGTAAATAAAAATCACTTCCGTCTGTTGTAGTTTGAAACGCATCGGGAGTGGTAAGCAAACCAACGGTATATCCTGCTTCTGTTGTTGAGTATTGATTCACTGCTCCGCCCCATCCGCTCAGGTAAATCTTTCCACATACATCCACCAAAAATGCGGTGGGCGAAAGACTCGGTTTGCCGTCACCTGTTCCAAACACTGTGCTCCAAGCGATATTGGATAAATCGTTTGGAAATTTCGTTACCAGCATCCCACTGTTCGGCTGACTAAAAGCTGCGTTCACAACGAAGGTGGAGTTCGCAGCACGCGTTTGTCCGTATACAAATACATCATCGGCATTGTCCGTCTCAATAAAATACAATTGATCGAAAACATTGCTTCCGAAATAAGTTGAAGACAACAAACTCGTCCCTGTTGGATTGAACTTCGCAATCCACCCGTCACTATTCCCACCATTAAAAACTTGTCCGTAACCGTTTCCTGCTAGTGGAAAATTGATTGATTTCGTTCCACCGCAAACGAAGATGTTTCCGGCATTGTCCTCTGCCAAACTAAACCCGCTGTCATCTTCGCTTCCACCGAGGTAGGTACTCCAATTCATTTGCGACAAATCACTTGAAAGTTGAAACAAACAAGCATCTTGCAGGCCTCCGATGTTCGACTGGAAGGCATTTACTGTAGGAAAATTTATGGAATAGGTTGAACTCACAACATATACATTGTCGTTCGCGTCTAAATCAATTTCACCGCGAAATTCATCGGCGTAATTGAACTTCAATCCGGCGGCGGTATTCACGCCATCGTTGCCTGTCCCTCCAACAAATGTCGATGCCTCAAGCGTGTTTCCATTGACATTTAATTTCGCAACAACAATATCACTTCCATTCACATACTGAACACCTACACCAAAGGGAGCGAAATTCGCACCGCCATTGTAGGTGTTGTCATAGGCATTCGCTGTTGAAGGAAAATTCCCACTTGATGTAGAACCCAAAACAATCAGTTCGTCATTGCTGTTGCATATAAGACTGTGAGGAAGATCATCGTGCGAACCAC
>JBJOPP010000140.1:0-9280 GCA_046050685.1 Bacteroidota bacterium | reverse complement strand
GCGCTGTAGCCTATGGGTCAGATGCCCTTGGTGGAGTTATGAGTTTCAACACACGCTCTCCTCGCTTCACATCTGGTGACAGACTCGTGAGAGGAAATGCTATGCTTCGATACAGCAGCGCTGATCAAAGTGCTGCGCACGTGAATGTAGAAACAAGTAGCGAACGTTTCGCCTCCTTCACTGCGTTTACATTCAATAATTTCGGAGACCTTCGTCAAGGTAACAACCGTAATCCTGGTTACGAGACATTCGGACAACGTCCTTGGTACGTGCAACGCGTAAACGGAAGAGACAGCGTTATAACTAATCCGAATCCAAATGTACAAGTGGGTTCTGCTTATAAGCAATACGACTTCATGGAAAAACTTTCCTTCAAGCAAAGCGATAAGTTAACGCACACGTTGAACATTCAATATTCAACTACCAATAATGTTCCTCGCTACGATCGCTTAACACAAGTGAGCATAGAAAACCCGCGATTCGGAGAATGGTATTACGGCCCACAAACAAGAGCTATGGTGGCCTATCACGCCAATCTCAATAATGGAAAACGATTTTACACGACAGGTAGAATTACGTTAGCTTGGCAGAACATTGACCAAACACGTCACGACAGATTATTCAACAGCCCAAACCTAAACAACCGTTTAGAAAATGTAAAAGTCTATTCTTTGAATGCCGACTTCTCTAAAAAACTTGGCGAAAAAACTACGGCTAACTACGGTTTGGAATATTACTTCAACGATGTAACCAGCACTGCTTATTCAGAGAACATCAACACTGGAGTTCAAAGCCCTCTTGACACGCGATATGCAAGCGGAGGAGCTTCTATGAGCGGCGCTGCTGCTTATGCAACGGCTCTTCACAAGGTGAACAACAAATTGGCGTTCAACGCTGGTCTTCGTTATTCACGCGTGAATCTTTCAGCTTCGTTCACCGATAAATCGTTCTTCGACTTTCCTTTCACAGATGTAAATCAATCGAACGGAAATGTGAACGGAAGTGTTGGTGTTGTTTTAACTCCAAACGCGAAATGGCGCATCTCTGCGTTGGCTAGCACTGGATTCCGTGCAGCAAATGTTGACGACCTTGCGAAAGTTTTCGAAAGCACTTCAGGAAATTTGATTGTTCCGAACAACGAATTGAAACCTGAAAAAGTAAGCAATGTGGAAGCAACCATTGAACGCAAATTCAACGGAAAAACTACTCTTGCGTTGAACGGATATTATATGAATTACACCAACGCACTTACCACAGGCCAAGCGCAATTCAATGGACAAGATTCAATTTTTTACGATGGCACATTAAGTCCAGTTTACACCACCATCAATGCCGACGAGGCCTATATATACGGTGGAAATCTCTCCTTGAATTCCCAAGTCAACGATCAATTCAGCTTGCAATCTTCAGTTGTTTATACCTACGGAAGAATCAAGACAGACATCGGCGATACACCATTGGATCATATTCCACCTGTATACGGAAGAACTGCATTCACCTTCCAACAACAAAAATTCCGCGGGGAATTTTCTGTATTGTACAACGGTTGGAAGCGAATTGCAGATTACCGATTGGACGCAGAAGACAACGAGAAATACGCAACTTCAGACGGCATGCCAGCTTGGTATACCTTGAATGCTCGCGCAAGCTACCAAGTTCAAGAAAACGTTCAGTTAATGGTTGGATTGGAAAATATTCTAGACGCCAACTACCGCGTATTCGCTTCGAATATTTCAGGAGCAGGACGTAATGTTACTTTCACACTTCGTGGACGTTTCTAACGACAACGTTTATTTTGTGTTGAAGTGAAATAACCATCGGAGAGAATCCAACGAACTCTCCATCCATATCAATAGGCATCGGAACTTCGGTTTCGATGCTTATTTTTTTTGCTGAATAATATTGAATCTTATGATAAGAAAGCTTTTTGCACTTTTTCACTTGAGGAACGAAATACAAGTATTCGAATAGATTCAAATCGCCAATAACAATCACTTCAAGCATTCCATCAGTAGCATCGCTATCAGGAGAAATTCCTAAACCAGCACCGAAATATTTTGCGTTGGCCACAACGAAATTCATGGCGCGTGCATCGTAACTCTTTCCATCTAGATTAAAATGAATGGTTCTCTTTTTAAACCGAATCAAATTCTTAACGATTAACCATTGGTAAGTCAAAAACGAACCCAATCTTCTTTTGCTGCGCGTCATGTCATACGCCACGCAACCACCCAATCCGAGATCTGTAACATTTAAAAACGAGCGTTTCTTTCCATCCCATTCCATGAATGGCAAGTCAACAGCTGCAAACCGCTTTTCTTCAAGACTCTTTTTTAATTCTTGAAAAGACTTCGGAACAAAAATCGTTTTTACAAAATCGTTGCCGGTACCAGAAGGCCATATGGCAAGAGGTGTATTTGGATTATCCGAATGAAGGACTCCGTTGGCGGCTTGATTCAGACTCCCGTCGCCACCACAAACCAACACTGCATCGCAAGACTCGTTGCAGAGTTGCTTCGCAATCTTTTCAGCGTGTCTGTCGTATTCCGTAACATGAATTTGTAGACCCCAATCAACAAAGATTTCTTCGATTTCTTTGCGTTGTGCGTGCCTGTTGTTTTTCGCACCGTGCAGTATAACACCTAACTTCATTCAACGACCAGAATTGTACCCTCCACTGTTTCTTCAACCGCGGTTCCACAATCTGTTTTGTAATGAAATAAATAGAAGTAGGTACCTGGTGCCACATCACTTGCATTCCAATACTTGTTTGTATCTGTGCTTTCAAATACAATACCTCCCCAGCGATTGAAAACAGTCAAGTCGTACTCAAGGAAAAGTGTTGTTAGGTCAAGCAAAGGATCTGAAGCTAAAATGGCTCTCCAATCATCGTTCAATTGATCTTGCTCAATTGTAATGATATTCGGAAGAATCATAGTGCTTAAATCGAGCGCGTATACATCACCCGCATAAATTTCAATTGTCCCTGAATCAGAACATCCGTTATCTAAATTGGTAACTACTAGATTCAACACGCCCGGTGCAGTCGCAATAGGATTAGCTATCGTGGTGCTTGTTAATCCGGCTCCCGTCCATGAATAGGAAACATTCTGTGCTGGCAATACTTCTACGCCTAAAATCTCTGCTGTTGAATTCAAGCAGGTCAAAGAATCTTGCGATGGAATTGCCAATTGAATATCCTGGTTCGGCACAGTCACTGGAATAGCTCGTAAACAGCCGTTTCCATCGGTGATGGTAGCAGTGTAATTTCCACCTACAACATCGGTAAGATTGAATTGCGTTTGATTTGTCCCGTTAAAATTCAACGTATAATTACCATCGCCACCGGTGATGTTTGAAACAGTTACACTTCCGCCAAAACCATTGCATGCGGTTGTGGTTGCAACATCAAAGGCAATAGGATCACTAATCTCAAACGTGATACTCTGGGTTCCCAAATTTCCGCAAGCGTCTTCCACAAAGCCGGTTGTGTTGGTAATGTTCAAGGTGTATGTGCCGCCTATTAAAACCTGATTCGCCAATTGAATGGTAAAGACATCGGCCATGGTTGGATTATTCGCTGTAACCGACGCAACGGTAATTGTACCGCTTGGTCCCGTTACGGTGAAATCGGACGGTTGAACCGAAGTTCCAATAATAGGTTCACTGAAAGTTAAGACTACCGTTAAGTTGCTACAATCGGTGACAGCACTAATGGGCACAGGAGGAATTTGATCGTACAATGACGCTGTTGATTGACCGAAGTCGATGGTATAACCGTCGAGGCTATTCGACCAATTCATAACAACCAAAGCATAAGTCTGTCCAACAACAACTGGAAGATCAGCATTGAAGGCGGGTCCAAAGGCTGTTCCCGGTCCATTCGTGTTCCCTATACCTCCATTGGCTGTAGATACCCCCGTTGGACCATTGAAAGTAAAATCTCCGTAACTGTTACACTCAACTTCTGGAGATGTTGTTCCCAGGCCAGCACAACCGCCCGTTGTGATGTCGAACAACCCCCAATCATAATCGTCAACATCGTTAATGGGATCAAGTATAAAACTTAAGTTGCCATCTGCCTGAACCGTGAACGTGTACCAAACAGAACTTTGCTCCAATCCTTGATTGCACGAACCCGTTGCTTCATAAATATTTCCGGTGGTAAAAGAAGCTTGAGTCTCTGTGTACAAATCACCGCACAACACGATTGCTCCTTCGCAATCACTGATTGACGTTTGTGCAATTCCTTGAACGGCGAAACAACAAAAGAGAATGAAAATAATTTTACGCATGGAGATGAATTAAGGTATGAACAAATATAACCATTACAATTTTACAAAGTCCCTTTTCACAACCGACCCTTTATCCTGGATATGCAAAACATAAAAACCTGCCGCAATCGAAGTTAAATCTATTTGCTGTTGAGCCGATGTAATCCTTCCGCTTAACACTTGTTTTCCGTCTGTGGTATACACCGCGTAGAATGTATCGTTCAACACATTGTGTCCAATGTTTATATTCAATTTGTTATTCGCAGGAACCGGGAATATAGAAACTTGATTCAATGCATTCTCAATCACATTTATAGCCGGCGTTTCGCCAATGGTAAAGACACCCGATGTTGGAAATTGAAGCGTAACTTCATAGACATCACCAACCAAGGTCATCGGGTAAACTTGCAATGGGCTAGAAAAATTGAAGCCTTCCGATTCGGTCATGATAAGATTCACTTCATTCAACCCTATCAAATCTGAAGCTTGAATGCGCAACGTTGTGGCAAAGGCTTCTCCTGTGCGTGTAAATGCATAGGTGCGTTCAATACGATTTGAAATAAACGGATAGACTGTGTTGCTCACACTCATTCCATTCACATCACTTCCAACAAGGAAATAATTTCCATCGGACATCGTGCCAGAGGCGCTAATTTCAAGCTCACCCAATCCTTGCGCAACTTCATGTTTGTCGCCTACATTTTCTTGGCCCACACCAATTATTTCTTCCGCATAATTCGGATGGAAATAACGCGCTTGTAGGCCCAAGTCCATTCCATACTTCACCGCTAAATAATTGTTCACGATGGTGTGATGTGACAAGTAAAGCCTGCGTTTAAAGAGGATGTTTTCACCCATTCTCCCCTTTCCGAATCTGTTATCGAAATCCCATCCGAAACGAATGTCAATCGGTGTCGTATTGTCGCGAGCACCAATATTCACACCCGGGAACGGATAAAGATGATCATCGAAAATGGTGTAGAACAATTGATGTAAATCGTCCTGCTCATAAATAAGTCCGTAGATGTGTGGTGAAGTGGCCTCGCCGATGTAAAAAATTGGTGAGCCCGAATAATTACTTTGTAAATCCAAAACTTCTCCGTGATAGTAGTAATCGTTTTTCCAAGGATGAAGAAGATATCCATTCGGAACACGCGCGCTAGCGAACCAACCGTGATCATTGAACAGAATAGAATCGGTTTCAACCACACAATAGGCACTGGTACTTCTTCCACCTATAACATCATTCATTTGCAAGAAATCATTGTCACCGTCGAATTGAATTCCTGGACGAGTGTATACCCCATCGTTCGCAACAAATGTTGGACGCTGATTCACGCTTCCTTGAGAAGCCGGACTGTTGTTTCCACTTTGATCTTGCCAGATATAAACAGGATCACCGTCGTTTGCGGAAAGTGCTCCGTTCAATAACGCGCCTTTGTCTGCGCGCATCCAAAAGGCCAGATCGTCGGCATCTCCAACACCGCCAGGACCCTTGCTTCCAAAAGCTGATGGCGCTTCCATAAACACCAACTTCAAAGTGTCACTCGCCGAATTCCCTGTAAAGAAATTGTCAATAGCCGAATTACTTGGAAGGGCTACCTTCACTTGTCCAAATGTTGTTGGAGTAATATTAATGGTGTAGTTCGATGGACCGCCGCTAACAGCATTCACGATTCCATTTTCAATATAAAAATCAGCAACCGTAAGGTCTGTTACATCAATATTTTGAAGGTTTCGGTAGAAGAAAATTTCAGCATCGAAAGTCCCGATTACCTCACCGGTTGTATTCGGTGAATTCCAAACTGCACTGGTTGGAAATACATTTGTTTCGGGGCTGTACAAATCGCTTTCCCACAAACCTCTTCCGTAAGTCGAAGCGCGAATACGCTTCGGAGAATCATATGAAATCTCCAATTCTGTTACACGAGAAGCATATGGAAATCCTGATGAAAAATTCACCCACTCGGTCATACTCGCATCCCAATAATAAATTCCTAAATCTGTTCCGATATACAAATTCTCAAGTACCGATGAAGTATCTGAAACAATCGTATTCACCGCCACATCGGGTAAATTCGGTGTCATGAGTGTCCATGAAGTACCTCCTGTTAGGCTCTTGTAGACATTTTTGTTGAAGGCAATGTATACGATGAGTGAATCTGTTTTGTGTGTTTCAATTGCATTAACTGCAACAACTGCATTCGGCAAAAAAGTGCTTATGTTTTGCCACACAACGGTATCGGCCATTGCATTGTCGGTTCTTCCCATTTTGCGAGAACCCTTCGAAGCGTACAATACATTTCCTTTTGTATAGTGCGCTCGGATTTGATTGCAATCGGTTGTGTTCGCACTTAAAAAATTCGTCGATATTTTTTCCCAGGTGATAGAATCCTTTTCAACGTGTTTAATGTTCTTTGACCGCCAAATGTTCTTCATTCCAACAAACATGGTGGAACTGCTATCTGGATGCAAACAATACGGTGTGCTCCATGCCCCTTCTTCGGTCATGCCGTTTGTTCCATTACCCGCAAATTTCTGATTGATATAGTTGTTTGAAGTTCTATACAAATCGCCGTAATAAATACTGCTGTATCTACGTCCCTCCTCTTCGTAATCATACGCACATTCAAAGCCATCTCCACCCCCAGTTCTTACCCAACGCGCCCCCTGAAACTCTGCAGTACCATTGTCTTGGAAACCTGTTAAAGCTCTTGCACCATCATGCGGTGATTGACCCATTCGGTAGATTTGTCCGTTTACAATTCCGTTTGAAATGTCCTGCCACTCTGTGTTGTTCACATATCTATAAAGTCCACCGTCGTTGCATACATACAAATCGTGATTGTGCGGATTGATGGCCATTTCATGTTGATCGACATGAATGAAATTCGAGTTGATGTCCTGCCATGTTACTCCACCATCGATACTTTTCTTCAAACGAATTCCACCACAATAAATAACATTCGGTGTAAGCGCATCTCCTGCTAGACATAGGTCGTACCATGCCTGTCCGCCTGTGCTAGAGCCGTCGGCAGACCAACCCATAATATTGGGAGCACTGCTCATTTGCGTAAACGTTAATCCAGCATCGGTGCTTTTGAATGTTCCTGTATAGGCATATGTCCCCGTGCGAAGCACATAGACAGCGTCTGGCTCGGAAGCATTAACAGAGACACACATGCGCGTACCATTGCTCATACCGCTATTACTCTGTGTCCAACTTAGCCCGAAGTCTTCGCTGCGATAAAATCTTCCAGCACCTGTCGCGTAAAGAATGTTTGGAGCCGTCGGATGTCTAGCCAAATCTTTGTAGTCAAATGTATTTGAAGAAGCTTGAGTCCATGTGTTTCCTCCATCAATAGATCTACGAATTCCTAAGTCAGTTGCAATAACAATGCTGCCAGCCTGATCTTCGCAAACTATAATATCTCCAACTGTTCTCGTTGAAATTCCCGTATTCACAAAATTCCAAGTTTCACCACCGTCATCGCTTCGAAGCATCCCCATTCCTGGAGAGTCACCAGCGTCACGATCGCCAGTTCCGGCATAAACAATATTGGGATTCATCGGATCGAAAGCAATTGCGCTCACTCCTAGCGTGGGCAATTGATCGGTGTTGGAAGACCAAGAGGCTCCACCATTGGTTGATTTCCAAATTCCACCAGCAGGTGTTCCAACCAACATAATTTGACTATCTGTAGGATGAAATGCAATGCATGACATGCGTCCTACTCCTTCAATATTCTCTCGCGTGGTAACATCATCAAGTATAGGTCCTAACGGCTGCCAATTTCCCGAAACAGAGCGCTGACCGGTATAGTTCTTCAAAGCGGTCCATAACTCTATGGTCTCCCTTCCGTTTAACATTTTACCGTTTTCATCGGCATGCGTTTCCATTAACCACTTGAAACGTTCCAACGGTTTGTATCCTTGTCCGCGCTCGGTTGGTCGCTGCGGCCACGCGGCATTCATTTCATCAATAAAATCGAAAACAGATATATCACTGTGCATAAAATCTGTCCACATGGGATGTTCTTGAGCGAAGAGGCTAACAGAAATTATACACAAAAAAGTTAAAGAGAATATACGTTTCATCATAATTACAAGAATACGGCACAAATAAATTCACAGCATAAAAAAAGGGCTCCGAAGAGCCCTTTTCATTCAAATACTTTGAATTAGTGGTTCGCCAAATAATCGGCAACGCCGTCGTGAGTGTCTTTCAATCCATCACTTCCTTTGGTCCAGTTCGCAGGACAAACTTCTCCGTTCTCTTCGAAGAACTGAAGAGCATCAACCATGCGCAATGCCTCGTCAACATTTCTTCCCAATGGGAAGTTGTTGATCAATTGGTGCATAACCACACCCTCTTTGTCGATTAGGAACAATCCGCGGAAAGCAATCATTGGTCCGTTAGCAACCAAGTTTCCTTCAGAATCGTAATCGTATTCTCCTGCTAAAACACCGTAGGTATCAGAAATAGTTTTTGAAACGTCGGCAACCAGTGGATAAGTGATTCCTTTGATACCACCTGCTTTCTTTTCCATTTGCAACCATCCCCAGTGACTCTCTGCAGTGTCTGTAGAACATGCTACAACCGCACAGTTGCGTGACTCAAATTCAGCTAATTTTTCTTGAAATGCATGCAATTCAGTTGGACAAACAAAAGTGAAATCCTTTGGATAAAAGAAGAACACAACGTGCTTCTTTCCGATGAACTGATCCAATGAAAAATCACCGACCAAAGTTCCTCCGTTAGTGATTGCCGCTGCCTTGAATGAAGGCGCTTTTTTTCCGACTAGTGATGACATAATATTAATTTTTGCAAAGTTAACAGCATTGAACGAGTTATGTTCAATTCTACATTAATTAATCTCTAACTTTCGATAAGCACGCACAAGTGCTATCCATGAAGCAACAAAGAACAACCCGCCAATTGGCGTTATTGGTCCTGCTACTTTCAAGACAATTTCATTCAAATGGGATGAAAAAGCAAGGAGGTA